>CAMYOI010000660.1 GCA_947259955.1 uncultured Gammaproteobacteria bacterium | reverse complement strand
ATCTCTGACATAAGCGGCTCGGGTATGGCGATGGGTTCAAATCCGGCGGCCTCCAGACAGGCGAGGCGAATCGTACCCTGACACAACAAATCCATGTCCCGGTAAACGAACTGTTCGAGCCGGATGCTCGCCCTTTTGAGTTCCTGAACGTCTACCGTGACGGTCAGCAGGTCGCTCAAACGGGCTGGTTTGTAGTATTCGACGTTTGTGGAGCGGACGGCAAATACTATCCCGTATCGCCTGTTGACATCATCGATATCGCATCCGATGTTCCGCAGCCAATCCGTGCGGCAGCGCTCCATGAATTTGAGGTAGTTCGCGTAGTATACAACTCCCTGCGCATCGGTATCCTCATAGTAAACTCGCACGCGAGACTTGAACGGCGCCGCCGCCAACGGATCCGAAATGGTGTGCCCGGGGTTCAGTTCCATTTGAGCGCTCACGCCGGGGCTTCGAACAGCGCCTGCTGCGCGGCGGATGCGGGTGCCTCGATTCCAAAATGCCGCCATGCCGACCGGGTTGCGACGCGGCCCCTCGGAGTCCGCATCAACAGCCCCTGCTGGATCAGATAAGGTTCGATGACGTACGGGCCCGCCATCGAATTTATGGATGACCGCGAGCAGAAGGCCACGGTCCAGGACGTCCAAGCCCTTTTCATCGACCTCGAGCATGTCCAGCGCAAGCTTGACCATATCCACCGTCAACCGGCCTTTGCCCCTAACCTCGGCATAGTCCCTGGCCCGCCGCAGCAGCCTGTTGGCGATCCTCGGCGTACCTCGGGCCCGCTTTGCCAGGACTTCTACGGCCTCGGCGTCAGCTGGCACATTCAGGATTTCGGCGGAGCGGCTCACGATTTGGGACAGTTCCTCCGTGGTATAGAACTCGAGGCGCTGCACGATGCCGAAACGGTCGCGCAACGGTGACGTCAACAACCCGGCTCGCGTGGTGGCGCCGACCAGGGTGAATGGCGGCAGGGTGAGCTTCACCGAACGCGCGGCAGGCCCCTCCCCGATGATGATGTCGAGCATGTGATCTTCCATCGCCGGGTAGAGGATCTCCTCGACAACGGGGCTGAGCCGGTGGATTTCATCCACGAACAGGACGTCATAGGGTTCGAGGTTGGTCAGCATCGCTGCAAGATCACCCGCTTTCTCGAGAACGGGCCCGGAAGTCTGGCGCAGCTTCACGTCCAGCTCATTGGCCACGATGTGCGCCAGGGTGGTCTTGCCGAGGCCCGGCGGTCCAAACAAAAGCACGTGGTCGAGCGATTCGTTACGCTGCCGGGCGGCGGTAACGAAAATCTCGAGCTGCTCGCGCAGCTTCGGCTGGCCCACGAAGTCATCCATCTTCGACGGTCTGATGGCGCGATCGAATACGACCTCATCGTCGTCGGGCTGCGGCGAAACCGCTCTTTCCGTCATGCCGCCCTGCCCGACAGCAGCTTGAGAGCTTGCTTGATGATTTCTTCACTGCCTTCGGCTTCGCGTCCCACCTCGCTGACCGCTCGACTCGCCTGCGGCGGTCTGTAGCCCAGCGCTATCAGGGCGCTGACGGCATCCTGCACGGGAGTCGGGCCCTGCGTCTCAGGCTGTGCCGCCTGCAACGTCGTCGCGTCGGTTTCCGTGAGGACGCGGTCGCGCATTTCGACCAGCAGACGCTGTGCGGTCTTGCGCCCGATGCCGGGGACATGAGTCAACCGATCGACGTCTTCACTGGCCATGCATGACAGGAACTCTTCCGCCGACAGGCTGGACAGAATTGCAAGGGCAACCCGCGGACCCACCCCGCTCACTTTCAACAGGCTCCTGAACAGCTCGCGCTGCGGCCTGCGGGTGAATCCGTAGAGTTTCTGGGCATCCTCCCGCACCACCATGTGGACGTGAAGCATCGTTTCGACACCGTTATCGGGTAGATCGTAGAACGTCGTCATCGGTGCTTCCAGTTCGTAGCCGACGCCGTTGACCTCCAACACCATGACCGGGGGCTGTTTTTCCAGCAATCTGCCCCTTAGATAGGCGATCAAGACAACATTCCCAGAACAACCCCGGCCTTCAGGCGGGTGGCGCTTTGTGCGGTATTGCAGTGGCATATGGCGCAGGCCAGCGCATCGGCGGTATCGGACGCCGGTAGCGACGGCAGCCCTAGCAGTACTCGAACCATGTGCTGGACCTGCTGCTTTGCCGCCTTGCCTTGGCCCACGGTGGCCTGCTTCACCTGGAGCGCGCTGTACTCGACCACTTCGATCCCTAAATTGGCGGCCGCGACCAGCGCTGCGCCCCGGGCCTGACCCAGGATCAGCGCGGACTGTGCGTTGCGCGCCATGAATACTTTCTCCACCGCCATCACCCGTGGTTCGGTGCGTTCGATGACGCCGGTCAGCCGTTGAAAAATTAATCTCAGTCTTTCGGCAAGCTCGGCATCCGGTAAACGCAGGTTGCCGCTTTCGATATGCCGGAACACGCTGCCGTTCAGCTCGATGACACCGAACCCTGTAACACGGGAACCCGGATCCAGACCTAGTACACGCACGCTGCGATTCTATCCTGCTTCCGAAAAAATGGAATCCGGAAAATCGGCATTGGAGAATACGTCCTGCACGTCATCCAGTTCTTCCAGGGCGTCAAGCAGTTTGAGGACTTTTTCGCCATCGTCTTCGTTGAGCGTGACTTCCGTGGTTGCGCTCTGAATGATATCGGTATCCTCGGGTTCGAGGCCGGCCTTACCAATTGCGCTGTGCACGGTATCGTAGTCCTCTGCCGAAGTGACTACCTCGATACTGCCATCGTCCTCGGTAACGACATCCTCCGCGCCGGCTTCCACCGCCACTTCCATGATTCGCTCCTCGTCGCCATCGGGTGCGAATCGGATAAGCCCGACTTTCTTGAACAGGTAGGCAACCGAGCCGTCGGTGCCCAAATTCCCTCCGTGCTTCGTAAAGGCATGCCGCACCTCACCGACGGTGCGATTTCGATTGTCGGTGGTGCACTCTACCAGCACCGCTATACCACCTGGAGCGTAGCCTTCGTATCGAACTTCTTCATAATTGACCCCGTCGAGCTCCCCGGTGCCCCGCTTGATGGCGCGTTCGATCACATCCTTGGTC
>CAMYOI010000659.1 GCA_947259955.1 uncultured Gammaproteobacteria bacterium | reverse complement strand
GGAGGAGGTCAAGAACGTCCCGCCCCAGAAGCGGGACGGACTGCGTGTCGGGGATGTCATGCTGACGAATCTGGACGAACTGACCATCAATCCTGAACTAAGGGCGGATAAGGCCGTGCAGGCGCTGAGCACCCGCCATACGCCGATGGCGGTCGTCGAAAACGGGGAGGTCTTGGGACTTGTGGCGCAGGCGGATGCGATGAAGTGGCTACTCCTTCATCAGACTCAACCCTGAATCCAACCGGCGGTATGGTCGGTTTTATTGGGTTTCCGCGATATGAAGTTGGTTGAGTCCCTCACCAATTTTATTGATCTCCGTCAAGTGAGCCGATCGATCAGGTGCTAGCCTGCATCGTTTATCGCTGATTTGGCCGGGTCCGCTCCGGGCGGTTTCGGCACCGGTGCACGCGACTCGTACCTGCGGTATGATTGATGCAGCGGCAATACGGACGCGAAGCAATAAGAAGCTCGAATCGGCTGTGAGGCTAGTCCCTGACACCGGTTTGGATACAAATAATCCGGCCGGCGCTTGCGCCGGACGGCAATTTCAACCTAAAAGAGGACAACAAATGCGTAAAACCATACTTGCGGTCGCCGCCGGTGCGGCATTGTTCACATCCGCCTCCACCGCGATCGCCGCCTGTGACGACGGCGAAGTCGTAATCAAGTTCAGCCACGTCACCAACACGGATAAACACCCCAAGGGTATCACCGCCGCATTGCTCGAAAAACGGGTCAATGAAGAGATGAACGGCAAGGCCTGCATGGAGGTGTTTCCTAACTCCAGCCTGTATGACGACAACAAAGTGCTGGAGGCCATGTTGAGCGGCGACGTTCAAATGGCGGCGCCGTCGTTGTCCAAGTTCGAAAAATTTACCAAGAAATACCGCATCTTCGATCTGCCATTCGTGTTCGTAGACATCGATGCCGTCGACCGTTTCCAGAATTCGGAAACCGGTCAGCAACTGATGGATTCCATGGTGCGCCGCGGATTAAAGGGGCTGGCTTTCTGGCACAACGGCATGAAGCAGATGTCCGCGAACCGGCCGTTGGTCATGCCGGAAGACGCCTCCGGCCTGAAGTTCCGGGTGCAGGCTTCCGACGTGCTGGTTGCGCAGTTCGAAGCACTGGACGCCAATCCCCAGAAGATGTCCTTCGCCGAGGTCTACGGCGGCCTGCAAACCAAAGTCATAGACGGGCAGGAAAACACCTGGTCCAACATCTATGGCAAGAAATTCTTTGAGGTACAGGACGGCATTACCGAAACCAACCACGGCATCATCGACTACCTGGTCGTAACCTCCACCGAGTGGTGGGACGGGCTCGACCCCGCGATACGCGACCAGTTGGCGCAGATACTCAAAGAGGTGACCGAAGAGCGTAACCTGGAATCTTATAAGGTCAATCTGGCAAACAAAGAGCAGGTCATCGCGGCCGGCGCAACGGTACGCACTCTGACGCCGGAGCAGCGCGCGGCCTGGGTCGAGGCGCTCAAGCCCGTGTGGGCGAAGTTCGAAGGCGACATCGGAGCCGACGTCATCGAAGCCGCGGTTTCGTCCAACAACAACTGAGGTAAAAACCAAACCGGACATGGCATGCGCGATCTCCGCCCGGGGATCGCGTATGCCTTTGACATTCATATCACCGATTGGGAGGCGCCGTGGATACCACCACAACTAGCCGTACCGGGCGGGCGGTCGACACGTTCGAAGAGACCGTGATCGCCATCCTGCTGGGGCTGATGACCATAATCACCTTCATCAACGTCGTCGCCCGTTATGTCTTCAATGCAAATATTTTATGGGGCCTCGAAGTCACCGTATTCCTGTTCGCGTGGTTGGTCCTTATTGGGATCTCCTACGGCGTCAAGAAATCGTTCCATCTCGGCGTCGACGTACTCATCAATATCGTCCCGCCACCAGTTAAAAAGCTGCTGGCGCTGATCGCGGTTGCCGCCTGCCTGGCATTCAGCCTGCTGCTGCTGAAGGGAAGCTGGGACTACTGGTATCCGTTCGCCACCAGCCGCGCATTTCTGGAGACCGACGACGTCCCCATGCCGGATTTTCTCCAGTTTACGGCCGATTGGCTGAACGAGGGCGAGCGATATGAAAAAATGCCCCGGTTTATCCCCTATTTCGCCCTGCCCCTGGGCATGGTGTTGCTGACCCTGCGGTACCTGCAGATCGCCTGGCAGGTGATCACGGGTAAAACAGATACGGTCATTGCCAGCCACGAAGTGGAAGACATGGTCAAATCCACCGATACGGAAGGGGAGGTCTGACCATGGCCGTCGCCCTACTCTTTCTGCTGGTCGTTGGATTACTGATGATCGGCGTGCCGATCGCGATTTCCCTCGGCCTGTCCAGCATCATCTTTCTTCTGGTCTACTCAGATGGCTCGCTCAGTTCCGTTGCGCAGACCCTGTTTTCCGCCTTCGAAGGCCACTACACACTGCTGGCCATTCCGTTCTTCATCCTCGCCTCGAGTTTCATGTCAACTGGCGGGGTGGCGCGGCGCATCA
>CAMYOI010000658.1 GCA_947259955.1 uncultured Gammaproteobacteria bacterium | reverse complement strand
TCCTGTTCCGGATCAGCCGACATGTTGACGAAAGGTAGGACAGCGATGGATGGCTTTTCAGAGAGGGCGTCCTCTGAGGATTCCAAAAGGCACCGTTCAGTCGCGCCAATTGCAAACACTCGCACCGGTCGCGAAACGTGTTTAACTTCTTGGTCTCCCATGTCCGTGAATTCGGTTTTAATCCTGTTGCGAACCTGGTTGTACACGTCACCTGACACACAGATGCCGCCAGGCTTCGCCAGGGCCTCGAGCCGGGCCGCAATGTTGACGCCTTCGCCGTGTACATCTCCGCCATCGTCCGTGATGTCACCAACATTCACGCCCATTCTGAAATTCAGTGGGCTGGTCGCAAGCTTTTTCTGTAAGTCGATAGCGCAGGTGACGGCATCCTGCACCGAAGGAAATTCCACCAGAAAGCCGTCGCCGGTGAACTTGATCACGCGGCCCGATTTTTCATCCACTAAGGGTTTGATCACTCCATCGCGCGCCGATTTCCAAGCCACTACTGTCCCGTCTGTGTCCTGTTCGACTAACTTTGTGTAACCGGCCACGTCTGCCGCGAGAATCGCTGCAAGTCTGCGTTGATTGGAATAGTCTCCCATTTCATCTCTCGAGAAGGTGACGGGAACATTATAGAGGGAGTTTTATTAACCGCAATCTAATTCAGCTATTTGGCAGTGGAATGCCGCTTTGGGAGCGTTAGTTTGCGCCCATTCTCGATAAACGAATGGCGATAGAGAATGGCTAAATTCACGAGGATCATATTGCACGGCTCTTGATGCTCCAGCCTGTGTGAAAACGTGAAACTAAAATCAGTAGTGGGACATATGATTATGTATGCTGTCACTATCCGCTTTTTGTGGGACATCAAAAGCGCATATTCCGCATGCGATGTCTATTGTGGTGCGCCGTCCCAAACACCTCAAAAATTTTACGTTTTCACACACCCTGGCTCCTGAGCAGTCATTAAAGGATTCGGTCAGCTACAAACGCAATTTGCCCGATATAGTCGTTCTGTTCACTCTTTGTGATACTTAATCATACCTGGCAGGTATCTGTCAGAGAGAGCAGGACATGCGCCTGCAGGCTACGAATAAATTGCCCAAACACACGATGTTTACCGCTTTGGTTTCGAGCCTGCAGGTGCGCTTGAGTTCATTAACGAATACTCAGGGCAAGCCGCAGCATCGGCCGCTATATTGATCTCGTCAGCATGACAATATCCCGGTCGTGGTGCGGGGTCAGTTCGTACTTCACCGTGATCTACTGGCCATTGGCGGCCAGGCCGAGAAGTTCGTATATCTCCGCAACTATCGCCCTGATCTCCGGTGATATGTCTGGCTTCTGGAAAAAGAGGTAGGTCGTTTCTTTTCCCTCGTCGTCCTTCTTGACGCGCATCCCGAACACGTCCGCCTCCTGCGCGGCTCCGATCAGTTCCGTCAGGCGATAGAAATTCTCGTCGCCAGGTCCTGGCCGGCGTCGCCGCCGGGCTTGCGGTGTTTATTGGGTTGGTATCTGTGGTTTAACTGCCCGTTTTAAAAACACCGTTAATCTACATTTGCATCTTGCAAAATGACGTAGCCCTTTTACCGAGAGCCTGGACCAGTAAATTCGCTGTAAGTTGTGCTGATTGGTATTTCGAGTGAATTTAAGTCATAATTCGAATGTAAGCATCTGAATTAACAAATAAATGGGGGTAATGAAGGTGATTAAAAATTGCAATAATACTATTCTAAAGGGGATTCAAACTTGTGCATTGACGTTCTCCTTTCTGGCTTTAGGGGCATGTGGGGGCGGCGGAGGCGGCGCTGCATCAGGGAGCGGCGTGAGTTCCGGGGGCGCGAGTTCTACTCTAGTGCTGGATGTCAGCGGAATTGATTCTGTCGCAGCGATGCTTAAATCAAGGCCTGAGCAAGATATGCAGCCTCAACTTTTTGCGAATTTCCTGCAAACAATACTGCCCAACTCGTGGGCCAGTCACATCCAAGTCTTCCTGAACGGCAACGATTTTGGCCGCACTACTGATGAAGACGAAAGTTTTCAAATTGCGGTAACCGCCGGCACTTACGAATTAACCTTTGTTGCGGATGATCCTGAAATAGGATCCTGCAGCACTGATCTTGATGTTGAGGACGACCAAATCCTCTACCTCGAAGATATTGAAATACGGAGTCTTAGTGGAGAGTGTATCTACAACTTATATCCCGAATACGTCGATGACGATTTGATCGCCGGGGGGGATAATGCCCCAAACGGCAAAACTCTTGTTTGCCACAAAGGCGAGAAATCTATCGCGGTCAGCCCAAGATCAGTATCCGCACATCTTAAGCATGGCGACAGAACCGGCTCATGTCAGACGCGCGTCGCATCGAACGATGACGAATTTAACGATGATTCGACATCCGTAGACGATAGTTCTGAGGACAAGAGCGGCAAACCTGACAAGCCTGGAAAACCTGATAAGCCCGGAAAACCAAATTAATTTCACGCCCGCTGATCGATTTAATTTATCGTTGCGGTAACGCTCTTTGTGACTTAATCGGCCCAAAAGGGAGGTAAAGGAAGTGTAAAGCCCATGCCGCAAATTAGAAACATGTCAAAGCATCAACTATAGTTACGTGAAATAGCCTGAGCATGCACTGAAATTGATCTGCAATACGGTTCGGAGATTCAACGTTTCCCGTAGTTCAGACAAGGTCGGCAAAGAGTATTACGCGGGCGTCTGAACTAAATTGCTGAATTTTCCAATACCGGCCATTCAGCGGATTGGATTGAAATACCGCGTTTGCTCCGACCTTCAAGAAATCGCTAAATAACCACCTTTAACTGCTGCGAATTCAAGCCTCCAATGAACGAACTTTATGAGCGTATTTGGATTAAAATTCTGGCTTAGTTAACTCTCTCCTTACAGATGAACAAAAACGACAGTGAAACGGGGACTGCTTACGTGAGCTTCGGGCGTAGGATCGGTGCCAAACGGGCATCAACAATGAAATATACTTTCTCCGGAATAGTTATTACCATTAAACGCAGGCAACGGGACCTGCCCGGCGCTACTCTCTTGAACTGTGACTGAAGGACAGCCTTATGCCGAACGGCCCAGGAATTGTTTTATCGTTTACCGGATTGACCCTGATGACAGCCCTCTACAGCACAGCCTCCGCAGACCCTCCAAAACTAGTCACTGACTTTTGCCAGGAGCAAGGTAGCCTCGAGTGGTTTGTCGTTAATGATGACGTCATGGGCGGAAGGAGCAGCGGAGGATTCGAGCTGAACGATGGTAGCCTGATGTTTACCGGATCGACAAATACGCTCCTGATGTTTACCGGATCGACAAATACGCTCGGAGGCGGCTTCAGTTCGATTCGGAGTCGAGGTCCGCGGATGGATCTATCGGAATTCAGTGGAATCAGGCTTCGGGTCAGAGGCGACGGTCGGCGATACTCGTGGCAGCTTCGAACGAACGCCATGTATCGTGGACGAGAACTGGGCTTCTGGAGCGAATTCGAAACCACCGCAGGTCAGTGGCTCGGGATCGATCTTCCCTTTTCGAGGTTTGTGCCGAAGTTCCGCGGTAACAAATTGGACGTCGCTCCGCCGAACACGGCGGAGGTAACGGGAATGGGATTGATGATTTCCGACGGGAAAGACGGGCCGTTCGCAATCGCGGTGGACTCGGTCCAGGCCTATCGCGGTATTGAACCTTTCTCTCTCGGCAATTACCAGTGGGAAAACCGCCTGCTGGTCGTCAGCAGCCCGGCGCCGGACGAGCCGAATTTTGCCGGGCAGCTGCAACAGGTCGCAGCAACGGGCAGAGAGTTTGGAGAACGTGACCTCGTGCTAATCAGCCTGGCGACCGATGGAACGTCGCTTGCCGGAGAACGGAAACTCGATCCGACACAGGTCGAAGAGATAAGAGCTGCACTCGGAATCGATGCGGAAGCCTTTGCCGTGCTGCTGGTCGGCAAAGATGGAACGGTCAAGTTGTCAAAAAACACCATTGTTCCCATGGACGACATTTATGCACTCATCGACAAAATGCCGATGCGGCAGCGCGAAATTCGCCGGAATTGACCGGGAACGTCAAAGCGATGCGCCCACTGTCGCTTTCGAGCGGGAATAACCAGCAGCCATCAAAACCAGGTAAGAGGAGCGCGCCCTTCAATGGGTGCTAGCCAGGATAACGTCCGCTCGCGGCATTAAAGCCGGCCGCTTCAAAGACCAGGGTTTCCGCGACTACAGGTTTAGAAAATATAAACACCCTATTTCCTCTATTCAATCAAGCGTAGAAGGAGGTCCACGACGCCATTCATCCCTGTAGCATTCGCAATCTGACTGATTTCAGCCGACACGCCCAATAGTACGCATTCTCGCCAATCAATCCTGTCAAATTTCAGTCATCAGGCATACCAGCTATCTGCCGCTACTTTTTCTAATTGACGGGAATACAAAGGTCTCCTTTGGGTCGGTTGCAGAAGTTAGTTGAAATTTCTCGAACGGCAGAAAAGAGTAGAGGTCGTGTGAAAACTCGGATTTCAAAGTCTCCCTTGGGACAGGACCTCACAATAGCGGCCAATTTATTCGAAATACGGTTATCTCTCGACACCAGCAACCAAATTTAGACTAATACGTGACTTTTCTTCCCACCGGCCATTTTTATTTTGTGTTTTCACACACTCTGAGTATATCTCGGTAGTTCAAACATTTCTAATGAACGTCCGCTTACTGGTGAATTGTCAGTTCAAA
>CAMYOI010000657.1:2604-3578 GCA_947259955.1 uncultured Gammaproteobacteria bacterium | reverse complement strand
ACCCTTCCGGTAATGTTGTTTGGCTCAGCACCGAGTCGGCGTAGGTTACGGCGAAGGCCATGACGCAGATAACGGCAAAACACAGCTTGTGGCAGTGTGCGGGTGCCTTTCGCATTGGCGGTTCCTCCACGTTCTAGCGTTCTACATCCATTGGTGCAGGAACCGGTCATGGCGTTACTGAACGGCCATGTTGCACAACGTTGACGGCCGGGGATATCAAACACTCTTGCTGCATGACTCCGGCAATCGAGGGCCGCATGCGCCTCCGTTGCTGCCGAATCGATGGCCGAGAACGGCCCGAGTGACCAGAGACCCTCCTGTCCCTTCCCGGCCACCGCGGCGACCACGAGGTCGGAGCCGTCCAGTGCGCTGGTCACACGCGACCAGTCGCGGCCGCCTGAGATGACCGATCGAGGCCAGGCCCCCGCGTGACGCTGGGCGTGGATGATCCCTCGGCCGGCGTCGCCTCTGCCTACGAAGACGACATGGGGCTGGCCGGACGCGTCGACATCAAGGGAGATCGCACCGGAGCGCCGCACTCCCAGCATCTCGGGATTCAAAATGCCAGTAAGAAATGGACCATGCCGATCCAGAACTGGAATCTGACCTTGTCTCAACTGGCCATCTTTTTTGAAGGCCGGTTTGATACCGCACTCGATCTGTGATCAGATATCAAGTGCGACATTCAGTGACACAGAATTCTGAACAGTCTCCTCTCGATCATCTCAAATACCAAGTCCAATCGCCCCAACCGCTGCCGCATTTTTACCGGGGACTGCCCCTGGTGTGTTCAAAGGCGACGAATCCACTAACCGCGGCGCTCCCGCATCCGTAAAAAGCCGTTTTTCGCGAGACGCACACCTAATGTTCTACCCGCAATGACCTGTCAACCTGGGCAGCATGCCGCCCGTCAGCACACTGCTTGCGAACGGCATAGCGGTTATCTTCTATCCATAATTTGGGTATATTTACTG
>CAMYOI010000657.1:0-2536 GCA_947259955.1 uncultured Gammaproteobacteria bacterium | reverse complement strand
AAGTTACGTTGTTTACAGAGCAATGAAAAAGGAGGTTAGATAATGATTCGATCAATCAATGTTATCCTGGTTAGTCTATTTTTGTTTGCCAATTTTGCTCACGCTGAGGAATCCTATAACAAAACCAACTGCTGGTCGGGAGACGTTACAGTGGTGTTCGCAAGCGAGGAATTGGTAATCTATAGCTATGATGTGAAGGGTGTATCGCGGAGTAATGATGAAAGCAAAGCTTTCGATAACTGGGCTTTCCAATTTGTAGGTACCACTAAAGTTGAATCTGGGAAACATTCAGGTCAATACTATGGTATGTATTTGTCTCCAGATGGAGATATTGTTATCGGTGAAGGAGACAGAAACGGCGACGAAGCAACTTGGAAGTTTATCAATGGTACAGGAAAGTGGAAAGGCGTCACCGGCGAAGGCACCGGTAAATTAGTACAAAATACTAAGCCAATAGCGAAAGGCACTACTCAAGGTTGCGGTATTTCAACTGGGACTTTTCAATTACCTAAGTAAAATACTGTAACCCATTCATATATGTAGGGGTCTGCTGCCCGCCCAAGGGCGTTCGCTGTCAGCCTACGTGCGGCGCGAATTCGATGATTTTCTGTAGGGCTGGTGGTTGGAGCATGGATTTCTCCTCGTCAGATGCAAGGATTGCCATGCCTATCGGATTGTGGCGTTCAGTTTCAAGCGGCCAGGCTTTTTGTTCCAGTTGCGGCGCTCGACGAATTGTCGAAAGTTTCGCACTACTGGTCGATGAAGTCCTGCCCCGGTTGCCGATGCGACAATGGGTGCTGAGCTTTTCGTTTAAGCCCCGTTTTCTGTTCGCGAGCCGGCCCGAGGTGATGCGCCGGGTATTGGGCATCGTCTACCGGGCCATCGAAACCCACCTGGTTCATCAGGCAGGCGTGATCCGTATCAAAGGGAAAAGCGGATCCTCAGAACGCAATTTTCTCGTGCGTTGAAGGACGGGTCATGGGCCGGGAAGAGCTGTTCGCTGGGCAATTCCGGGGACACAATACTGAATTCTCGTTGATACAGTGGGTTTGTTCCGGCAGTATGAATTTAGTATTGTGTCCCCGGAATTGGCGACACGGATAGTCGCGGGCATTCTTGCCGCATTCTGTTTTCTGTTAGGGAAACTCTGATTAATTCAGTATTTGGTCATTGCGAACGAAGTGAAGCAAACCAGAATCGTTGTCATTCAAGAGCTTCTGGATTGCCGCGTCCTGCCGCGCTTTGCTCGCAACGACATGATTAAACAGAGCTTCCTTAGTGCTGTTCATACTGCTTCAGGGCAATATTTTTCGGATGATCCCACTAGGAATTCTTCCGTTTGTTGGAACAGGTACGAGTCTGGCCCGACTGCCCTGAACTCGATGAAATCGGGTGACTTCTGCGACTGGAATCTATTCTTGGAACAGTATACCTAACCGGGTCAACTGCTGTTGGCAACAAGTATACTGTCCTCTGATATTTAAATCTTATCTTAAAATCTTTCAATGCTCTGATAGGATGCATGCCCCGCGTTTTTCTATTCTCTAAGAAGTACTTTCAATTCATTATTTAAGTTCGCTAGGAACAGTATCTATGGTAAACACAATATTTCAACCGTCGAAATTCGTTGGCTTAATTGCTCTGATTTTGCCATTGTCAGTACTGGCCGCAGGCGGAGCGGCGGGCGAACAGACCCCTTACGCGAGTTCCGTAGATGAGCACTTCCACCCCAAAGGCAAACCGCCTTCAGAACATACGCTGCAAGTGATCAAGGCCGCCCGGGAGTCGATGCCGTTCGATGACACGCGTGACTTTGATGAGGCGCACAAGGGCTTTATCGCGCCGCTGAACTCCAAGATTGTAAAAGCGGATGCCGGTCATGTCGCCTGGGATGTTGAACGCTATAACTTCCTGGCCGAAGATCGTGAGTTCGATTCGATTCACCCATCCCTCAAGCGCCAGGGCTGGCTCAACCAGGTCACCGGCCTGTACGAAGTGGCCGAGGGTATTTACCAGATTCGCGGCCTGGACCTTGCTAACCTCACCTTCATACGCGGCAAGGAAGGTTGGATCGTGTTTGATCCGCTGACTTCCCTTGAACCCGCGCGCGCCGGCCTGGAACTGATTAACAAGACGATCGAAGAGTTGCCGGTAACCGCCGTTATTTACTCCCACTCCCACGGCGATCACTTCGGTGGTGTTCGTGGTGTCGTCGATCCGGAGCGCTATGCCACCGGCAAGGTGGAGATCGTCGCGCCAAAGGCTTTCATGGAGCATGCGGTTTCGGAGAATGTTTATGCCGGTACCGCGATGAACCGTCGCCTATTCTACCAGTATGGGGTGTTGCTGCCAGCCAGCCCGTTTGGACATGCTGGCCAGGGCCTGATGCAAAATGTTTCTGCAGGCAACATCGGCCTGCTGCAGCCGACCCTTGTGGTTGAAGACGGACTCGAGGAAATCGAGGTCGACGGCATCAAGATGATCTTGCAGAACACCCCGGGCACCGAGGCGCCGTCCGAGATGAACACTTACATAC
>CAMYOI010000656.1 GCA_947259955.1 uncultured Gammaproteobacteria bacterium | reverse complement strand
CGAGCTTGCCTTCGTAAAAGGTCGTATCAGCACAATACTCACTCGTTTGTTAAAGGATTCTTATTGGCTATAGCGGTTACCTCAACGAACTTTTAACTCTCCCCTTGGAAAAACTCACCGCCGCATACCGTTCTTAACAATCCCGCTTAATCGTCCAGAATCTAACCAAGTCCCGTTAAGGTTGAGGAATTGAAAGGGTTTGGTTGTCACCGTCTACTGCCGGAGGCGGGCTTGTCGTCGGCTCAGCCATCGACGAACGCCCTCTTTTTTGGCCATGAAGATCTGAAGGAAAACGATAACTGCAACGCCCGCATTCGACTTGATGCGCGTTATCACGGGGTCGGATGCATCTGCCAGTCTTTTCGCAGGGATGCCCGGCGTAGCCCGAGCGCCTCAACGTGTCTCGGCATCGCCGGCGCGAGTGGTCGTCGAAAATATCTGTTGTATCCTGATACCCGCAACGTGGTCATCGGGCAGCGCGTGCATTGTGAAGATTCCGAAGAACGCAGGCAATGTCCAGTCATTTGCCATCCAAGCAGAGGAGCAAACTCTCGCTGGACTAGGACACCGCCAAGCCTTAGTCCGGTTTGTTTATTAAGCCGCTGTTCGCGCGAAATACTATCTACATGTAAATAACAATCCTACTCAGGCGAAGTCTTCGTTGGGGGCGCGAGCGGCCGTTAGTGACTGAGATCGGAAATTTAGCAAAGGCCGCTAGAAGCCGTTTCCAGTGGACTTACCCAACTACTGAGTTGGTGCTGTTCAACAGTCCGCAATCGACCAGAAGCGAACCACCAATAAGCGTGACAGCGGGTAAGAGATCTGCTGTGCTTGGGTTCTTCGACGTTTCAAGTGGATTTGAGCACAACGCCGGCCGGGCTTCCGATCATGTAAATCATGGTGATGAAGGTCTCCACGTTGCGGTATCCACGGGCCCTGGCTCGCGCCATGCCATTACCCATAAGTCTGTCTTCCCAACTCCTTATGGGATTCGATAGCGAGCGCAAAATCGCGGCAACGCTGTATCCCGATCCAGATCGTCTTGGGTCCTGGAAAGCCATCGTGCTTCCGATTTAGAAAGCCACCAAACCCGGCAACCATCCGGATCATAGAATCCAGCGTGGGTGGCGCTTCAGGGGGTGGTTGTTTTTTGCAAACGATATACACCGCCTGCCATTCTTGTTCGCCAAACACCACATCACACGGCAACTTGGGGCACGCGCGCCCGAGCATCGTCAAATACAAAACTCGCCAAGCCACGATCATGTAAAAGGCCAATGCCGGCTCCAACCGCGTAATGCGCTCCAGCTGAAGCTCTTCGATCTTGCAGCCGCTCTTTAGTATTTTAAAAAAGATCTCGATTTGCCAGCGGCAAAGATACCATTGCAGCACCTCCATCGCCTGCTCAAACGTCTCCACAGCCCGGTGAGTGAGCAACAACCACTCAATCGGTTCTTCTGCTGTCGGAGCGCGCTTTTCCCGGGCAAGAATCGCCGTGACTTCAACATCCGGCAGTTGACCGTCTGGCCGATAGGGCGCTTTGAGCACCACTTTTGTGGCCTGGATGGTTTGCTGGATCGGTCGCGCTTCACGGCTGGCATTGCCTGGCATATCGAAACTAATTTCGCCCAGCACAGCGCTGTTTTCTACCGCCTCCCACAGTTTTCCACCTCCCACCAACCGCCGATCATGCTGCGATCTCACCACAAAGCCCCCGCGCGCCTGTCCTCCACCATGGCGGCGTGAATACTCGGCATAGAGTTCATAAATATCGGCTTCTCGATCCGCCACATAGATCCATTCGCTCGCGGGGTGTTCCTTCGATACATCACACACCCTACGGTAGCCTTCCAACCAGCGTAAGCTCTCCTTGTCCTCGATCGATCGTTGGCGGTCCTTATCGGCACCCAGGCTACCCTCATCACGGATGAGCGTGTGGCAATCGAGCACGCCATGGCACAGTCTATCCGGTGTAACGGCCACCATCGGATGAAGATAGAGACCTTGTCGTGCCTCGTAATTTAGCGGTCCCAAACCGTCTATATCGCTCTTGCTCGTATAGTCAAGCTCGCTGGTATCTTCGATACACAGGACCGTCTTCTGTCCTTCAACGCGCGCTAAGGTACAGGCCCGGTGAGGCGCAAGGAGTTTCTCCGATGTCACGCGCCCATTATCAAGCAAACGGTAAGCCGCTTTCGTTTCCGACCAACCATTACAGGCCGCCGGGATGCTGATCGTCGGTTTATCTCCCAGCCGCGATAGCATCTGTTGTGCGCGTCGATCCAATCTCTGATCACCAAAATCAACCACGTTCAATTCTTGCTCCGCCCAGTCCATATCTCATTTCCCGAAGTTAGAGGCTGGGACGGTATTAGAAAATATCGATATCGATTTGTCTAGCTTTCTTCGTCCTGTCGTGCAATACAGCGCCTTAGACTACGAAGTTGTGGGTAATGGCATGGCATTGACTGGTGCGGCACGGTCACCGGCGTCATCAACAATACCGGCCACGGTGCCCAGCGAGATCGGGTAGTCAAAGA
>CAMYOI010000655.1 GCA_947259955.1 uncultured Gammaproteobacteria bacterium | reverse complement strand
TGCAGTGAAAAAAATCAAAAAAGCCGAATCTCTTAATGAATTAATTACTGAATATGAGTCCTTCTTAGCAAAGGTAAAAGAATATGAAAAAGACAAGTCTGATAAGGAATTAAGCAGCATACGCTTGCGTCAAATTGAACCATACAAAACAAAGATACAGTTAGAAAGCGCTATAAGAGATTGGGAATCAAAGGGAGAAGGTATAAAAAGGTTATTAGTTCAGTGGTGTATAGGGTTGCTAGTGCTTGGCTTAGGCTGTGTTCTCTACTACAAAGGGATTTCTTGGTTCGGGATGGCTTTGGTTTTAGCTGGCCTCGGTGAAATGATTTGGTGGTCTAGCCCTTCTCTAAGTCTTGCTGGGGCGGTGACGAGCTTTGAGACACTTCTAAATTACAAACTGACGTTGTCTGTTATTTCGTTGATCTTGGTTGTAGTAATTTGGAATATGAATGAGCGTAAACAGAGAACCCTTTAGCAAGGTAAATATAATTTGACAGCATAAAGCGCCGCGCCTTCGTCGCTCTGCTTTTAGCTGCCGGTGATTTGCGGCGTTAAGCCCATCCCGCGAAAGCGGACGTTAATATCGAGATTACCGATCAGCAGTTACACGCCGTTTCAGCATCCTATAGGCAAACTGTGCATGTCCGTAATGGGCAAGGTCCGGCCGATCAAGCGGCGTTCTTGGGACCGACGGCTTCACGCCGGTAAGCAGTCGGATCATTGTGCTGAATATTCAGAGATTCTATGCCCGCTGAATACTCATCGGAGACATTCGCGCAGTTTGGACGATTTAAGACTAACGCACATTCGGCTCGGTATTTGCTCTTTCCGGGCACTACTTCCCAATTGTCGAGGGCTCTTGATTTAAGAGCCCTCATTTATCTTCAATCGGATAATAGCGGATAGCTAACTATACGCATGCGCTGCGCCGGTAAACTGTTTCTTCTGTACCTGAAACTGTAGTAACCGGCGGGTCAGTACAATCACCTGGCTTATCACCGTGATTAAGGTGGGCTTGCAGCGCGGATGGGCTTACGGATATCTCATGCGGGTTGTTCTTGCCGTGGTTATGGCAAATGATGATCTTACCCACGTGGTTCGGGTCCTCGAACAACGCGAGATTGTCTGCGGCGGGTTCAGTGGTCACACCCTCTTGCAGGAGCACCCAATCGAAGGTGATCGGATCCTGGGTAGCGGTAACGACAATGACTTCTCCGGTGCCCACCATTGGGGTGGGAAAACAAGAAATCTCGTCGAAGCAGACGCTATATGATGCTCCTGGATCCACAATAAAGCCTACTTCACCTGAAATATCCGTGGTGCCTTCCGCTACGAAATTGCCATCCGAATCCCATACGGTGACTGTATGCCCCCCCGCAGCGAGCGCCTTGGCTTCACTGATCAGGAAATTCGAAACTAGGGCCGCAAACCGGTTCCCCTGTTCGGGGCTTCTGTGGAAATACGCAGTGTTAGCATCGCTTACTTTTACAACAAGGTTGGATCCGTCGCTGCCGCTACTGCCTCCGCTGGAGGCACTACCACCACCACATGCGACAAGCCCCGTGCCAGAAGCAGCCAAAACCAATAATGCTAATACAGTTCTTATATTCATAGATTTTCTCCGAGGATGTTTAGCCTGAATAAACAAGCAAGAATTCTTAGATTGACGCTCAGGAGAACGTTTTGAGGCACCCCACAATCAAGTCTAGATCGCCTGCAGGGAAATTCCAGAATCTGGTCCATTATTTTTGGATAAGGGCACAGGTCTGTCTGGTGTCGCGTTTGTGAAGTTTGAGCGCCAGCCTCGGAATAAAAACCTTCACTGTAACGAGAGTCACAGTCTTTTTGTTAAGAGTCTGCGATGACTATCATGTAGTGTCTTTTACTGATGTCCAACTTAACCTTGATTCAGCGGGGCTTTTGTTTTGGCACAGTACGTGGAATCCCCACCTCTTTGCGTGTTATCACACTTTAACTGTGATGCGGGTTACAGCTTTCTTTGTCTCGGCCGGGGCACCATTAGTTTTAAGAATTTATCGGCCTTTTGTTTGCATCTCCTTTATTGACCCCCGCCTCAGCGGGGTTCGGAGTTCTTTACACAGCCGAGGACATTAGGTTCGCATGGGCAGCTAATAGATTGAATTTAATGGAGATCCTGTAGCTCGCACGAATCTTGCATTGTTCCATTGGTTTCAAGTTTGCAGCTCTACCACTACACTGGGTACAACGGAGGCATTCATGAAGAAGCACAAAAAGGGTTTTGTGACGGTTCTGGTGGTTGCGACGCTGTCATTGCTAACGGCTGCACCGGTGAACGCCGTCCAGATCGAGATTGTCCAGATGGACCTCACCGGCGGGGGCAGTTTACCGCTCGCATACTTGCCGGGAAGCCCAACCGACGATTACGGCTTTGTCGATTCGCTCGTGGACGTAAGCTTGGCTGCGCCTTCCACGCTGAACATAGATTCTGTGTTCGACATCAGTAATTTCCCCCCCGATATCTCGGTTCAAACCACCACTGTACTCGACCTGTTCCTTGAGTTCACGATTACAGACAACGACCCTAGCGCCGATTTTGCGGGAACTCTAGGGTCTACATTCACCATCGCGCCGGTTAAAGCGCTCAGCACAACGATCGTGAGTATTGTGGATTTTTCGGAGTTTGATCCCAAGGATCCCGATCCTTTCAATAATATCCCAGTGACCGCGACCATTACTTCCAATTCGATCAAAAGCGCTCTCGGGGTAGATGTTAACGATAACGGCGAACTCGATTTTATCGAATTCTCGATCGACGATTTCCTATTAGGCGAAGATGCCCTGCTCTTCGAATCCGTCGTTCCTGGCGATCCCCTCTCCGGGCTCATCGTCACGGCCGCCACGCTCACCATGACCGGTCAAGTCGCAGATGAATCTACCGACCCGCCGTTCACAATAGGATTGTCCACGCCTATCGCTCAGCAGGTGCCGGAGCCGACCCCCATCGTGCTCTTATCGCTGGGATTGTTGCTTTTAGGAGCAAGGCGCCGCCACACACACACTAGGAACTACTGACTCTTGTTGGTGTAGGGCGAAGCGACGCCTAGCAAGCGCTCGAGCGCAAATGCAGGCCGAAGGGTCCGACGATGCAAAGATATTCATGAGCACGCTGGGCACGATTCTTGTTGGTGTCGCTTACATGAAGATGCAGCAATACTAGAGAATAAAGGGGCCAGTACCCTTTTACGTTGATGTCTGCAATGGGCAAACTCCGGCCATTCAAGGCAAGGATTCCGAACGGCTGCTTGATACCTCGTTGCAGTCATTGCCAAGAACGAGAATGCAGGGGTAGATTGCCGCACCGCATCAGGCGGGACTCGGCCACAAGCGGACATTAAACGTTAGCCATAGAAAATTAAATCTGCCCCCAATATTTTTTTGCAATCATTCGCGTACACATGCATCGCTGGACGGCA
>CAMYOI010000654.1 GCA_947259955.1 uncultured Gammaproteobacteria bacterium | reverse complement strand
AACCGCCACAAGGTCCCAATGAGCCCAAGAGAAGGAGTCGATCGATTGAACGACGAAAAACAGTGGATTGAGCCTCTGCAAATGCAGCGACAGCCCGGTAGATGATTTCGATACCAGGCACGGGAAAGATTCTAGACGCGCTGCTCGCGCACGTCGTCATACTAGACGAAGCGGGCACAATCCGAGCGGTCAATCAGAGTTGGCGTAATTTTGCTGATTATAACGCGCTCATTGATGGCAGCTACGGTGTGGGGAGCAACTACCTTGAGGATTGCGATCGAGCGAAAGGTGAATGTGCCAAGGAGGCACCCTTTGTCGCACAAGGCATCAGAGACGTCATCGCGGGGCGGAGTGAACAGTTTTGGCTTGACTATCCCTGCCACGCACCAGACGAACAACGTTGGTTCCAGGTCCGAGTACGTCGCCTTCACGGGTTGCCTAACCTAAGCATCGTCGTTACGCATGAGAACATAACTGAAGTCAAGCGCAGCGAACAAGCGCTGTTCGAGGAAAAGGAGCGCGCCCGCGTTACCCTTCAGTCAATCGCGGACGGCATCATTACCACAGATGCTGGAGGCGCGATTGAATATGTGAATCCTGTGGCGGAGGCGTTGACCGGCTGGCTGGGGAGGGAGGCGCGCGGTCTTCCGTTGGAGAAGGCGGAAAGCACGTGCTGTGTTACGTTGACCTGGATCAATTTAAGGTAATCAATGACACTTGTGGTCATGTCGCTGGCGATGAGTTGTTGCGCGAGCTTGCGTCGATGTTACGCAACCACATTCGCGAACGCGACACGCTAGCGCGTCTGGGTGGTGACGAGTTCGGGGTGCTGATGGAGCACTGCCCACTCAACTACGCTGAACGGTTAGCCAGCACACTGTGCGATGCCATTGGGCAGTTTCGCTTTGTGTGGGAGGATAAAAGCTTTGGCATCGGCGCAAGCATTGGATTGGTTCCTATTACGGCGACGAGCGGGAGTGTCACTGCAGTACTCAGTGCGGCTGACAGCGCCTGCTACGCTGCAAAGGACAAGGGACGCAACCGCATCAGTGTCTTCCACGAAGCGGACGCTGAACTAGATCGTCGCCAGAGCGAAATGCAGTGAGTGAGACGGATAAACCAGGCACTCGAAGAGAATCGCTTCCGACTCCATGCACAGCCCATTGTGCCGGTTTGGGGCGGTGAGGGCAAAGTCGCACATTACGAACTTTTGCTACGCCTGGAGGAGGAAGATGGTAGTGTTGTTCAACCCAGCGAGTTCATGCCGGCTGCCGAGCGCTATGACATGCCATTCTCTGACTGACGACGATTTGCTCAACACGGTGATCGGAGAGTTGAACGAAGTGCGGGTTGCGCCAAGCAATATCTGTTTTGAAATCACGGAAACGAATGCGATTACCAATCTCGCCAGTGCCAGGCGTTTTATTCGAAACCTTAGGGGATTAGTGTATCGGTTCGCGTTGGACGATTTTGGCAGCGGTTTGTCCTCATATGCTTACTTGAAAACGCTCCCAGTTGATTTTTTGAAGATTGATGGGGTATTTGTAAAGGACATAGTCGAGAGCCCATTAGATCTTCAATTGCTGAAATCGATCAATGATATCGCGCACGTGTTGGGAAAGCAGACTATTGCTGAGTTCGTGGAGGATGTTGAGATTCTGGAGAAACTAAAGTCAGAAGGAGTTGGGGTTGATTATGTGCAAGGTTATGGTGTTGGTGTACCAAGACCGATTGAGGAATTATTGGATGACGCTACTCACTTCGTGAGATCGTGACACCCGTGCCCTAAACAGGCTCTTCGGACGACATAGGTACGACATGTTTTAATGTCGGAATTTACCGTTTGCGGTGGTTGGCTGTGGCGCGAATCTAATCCAATCACATCCGATTTGACGGTCCGCTTACTCGGGGTGACTGCACAAGAAACAACGTCGGCTCAGCGCCTGTCGGCGTCTAATTTGTAATTCTGACCTTAAATCAATGGCGAGCGCAATCTTGTTGTCGAAAGCTCGGTGAGTTCCAGTACTACTACAATCAGAATCGTGTTCACGCTTCGCTCGACCGAGATACACCGGCTGAAGTCGATGGCGAATCCTCCATCACACCGTCTGCAAAGATCGATGATTTCCACTGGCAGTCACATTGCCCTGGCTTGGTCCAGCTCCCGCTCGCGGCATAAGCGGTAATTCGACACCCACAGGTGCGTAAGTTTCGCCTCTTCTATTAACGCAACTTTGATGCGAACACTCGGATTGTCCGTAGTGGGGAGATAATTCGTGAGCATCAGGAAAGGCCGGTCGCGACCTATAGATAAGAGGGGAATATGCTGCCCGCGTGTCATGGACCAAAATCACATTTGTTCCAGGTGGGTGCCTCCACCGGTGTATCAGGCTTTCCGAAATACGGACATGCACATAACACCGCCTTTCTGGCTCCCTTGAACGCGCAGTTTAGGTTCGACACGCCAAGAGCAGCACTTGTAGTATACCCCAATCGACAACCGCACACACGAATTAGCAGCACTTGTAGTATACCCCAATCGACAACCGCACACACGAATTAATTACTGTCTTGGTTTCAGATCAAAGAGAATTAGAGAACTATTCAAACCGTCGAACAGTCCAATTCGCTTGTTTCGATCAAAAGGCAGGCGGTTAATAGTTACATCGATCATGCAATTGGAAACTACTCAGGTTTTGTTATCGTTATGAACCATCTCAACTCTGTTGCGTCCATATTTTTTTGCACGATAGAGCGCATCATCGGCTCGACCTAAAACTTTTTCGAGAGTTTCTGAGCCGCCTTTGCTGATAGCCAGGCCGAAACTCGAAGTTACATGTCGTCTCTCTCCCTTACTTTCGATAACTATTTTTGAGATTTCTATTCTCAATCGTTCACAGATGGATCGGCTCTCGTCAAGGCCAGTATTTGGAAATATGAACGCAAACTCCTCACCACCCAAACGCCCCACGATATCAATTTCACGAACGTGTGTTTTGATCACACTCGCAACTGCAACCAGAGTCTCATCCCCCTTGGCATGACCAAGAAGATCATTAATGCTCTTAAAATCGTCCAGGTCCATCATGATTACCGATGCGTAACCATGACTACGGCACATCTGTTTGAAGATGTAGGCGCCACATTCAAAAAAAGTACGTCGATTGTTAAGCCCTGTTAACTCATCCTCCCGCGCCAGCACCTTGGCATGCGTGGCCGCTTCACGTAACCGGTGTTCCATCTCCTTCCGGTCGGTGATGTCAGTGGCAATTTCCATTCGTACGAGTCTACCGTCTATCCATTTGATGGCTTGATCCCGACACTGATACCAGCGTTTATTGGAAGTGTTCTGAAACTCCCAGACGAAAACGCCCGTCGGTTTCCCCGACCCATCGAGCAATTTATCATTTGTACAGAATTCGCAAGGGCCGCTTTGATTTTTCTGCAACACCTTCCAGCAGATTTTCCCATGGGCGCCCCCCCATTGAGATTGACCGTATCGGTTGATCAGCAAGATCTCATGCGTATCCATGTCAGAGACATAGACCAGCTGATCGAGGCTATCAAGAATGGTGGCAATGCTCTCGAGTGCTTTGTCTTCAGCGACCAACTTATCTTCACCTCGATTGGCTTCCAGTAATTCAAAAGCAATACTGGGTTTT
>CAMYOI010000653.1 GCA_947259955.1 uncultured Gammaproteobacteria bacterium | reverse complement strand
GATTTAGGCAATGATCTGAGGCGGGAAACGGTGGCCTTTGAAGGCGCCCAAATGTTTGGCTTTTGTCATGTCGGCCGGTACGATTTCAGGTGAGCGTCCGGTGAGTCCCACCTAACTGGATCGTTTTTCTCGCGGTAGTGTCCATTAGTTTTTAGCGGACACTAAGGGGTTGGATATGGCACGTCGAAAGCGGCGGTCCTGGAGCGTTGAAGAGAAGCGCTCGATCTGCTTGCAGACTTTTGCTCCTGGCGTGTCAGTCTCGCAGGTTGCGCGCCGCCATTCGATGAACGCCAATCAGATATTCAACTGGCTGAAAGACCCACGTTTTGCGCCCGATGAGATTGAAGCCGAGGAGCCGGTATTTCTGCCGGTGGAGGTTGCAGCCACGGATGTTCCCCCGTCTGCGCAGGTGGCACCATCATTGTCATTCAACCACTCCGCACAACATTCAGATGGCCGTATCAAGATTGAACTGGTCACTGGTCATCGACTAACCGTTGAGGGGAGTTTTGACGGCGATGCACTGTCGCGTTTGTTGAAAGGGTTGGTCTCTTGATCCCGGTACCGAGCAATACGCGGGTCTGGCTCGCTGCCGGTGTGACGGATATGCGGCGCGGTTTTAATACGCTGGCGGCCCAAGCGGAAAAGACGCTTGCTGCCGATCCGTTCTGCGGCCATCTGTTTGTGTTCCGGGGACGGCGCGGTGATTTGTTGAAGATTATCTGGTGGGACAGCCAGGGAGCGTGCCTGTTCTCCAAGCGCCTTGAACGCGGTCGATTTGTCTGGCCTGCCGCCAGGGACGGCAAGATTAGTCTGACGTCGGCACAGTTGGCGATGTTGCTTGAGGGCATCGACTGGCGCATTCCTCACCGAACATGGCGGCCTCTCAAAACAGGTTGAGCAGGCGGTTGAGGTCCGCTGTATTCCTCAATAAATATGGGACGTTTTGACTGCTTCTGGATTCCCAACTCAAGCCCAATTTGGTAAGAGTTGGCCATGTTGAACGACCTCAAATCGCTGCCCGACGACCCAGTCGAATTGAAGGATTTGGTGGCGCTTCTGGCCTCGGAGTTGAAGAACCGAGATCTGAAGATTGCCGATCTTAAACACCAACTCGCAGGTCATAATCGCCACCGGTTTGGCAGCACATCAGAAGCTCTCGATCAGCTTCAGTTATCACTGGAGAACGAAGAGATTGCGGCGGCGGTAGAAGCTACCGATACCCCCGAACCAGAAGTTAGCGAACCAAAGAACAAGCCGAAGCGCAAACCGCTGCCTGAGCATCTGGAGCGTAATGAGCAGGTTCTCACACCCGGAGATGATTGCAGCAAGTGCGGTGGAAGCCTGAAGACACTGGGTGAGGATGTCACCGAGGAACTGGAATACGTGCCCGGTCGTTTTGTGGTGAACCGGTTTGTGCGCCCTCGAATGGCTTGTTCCTGCTGTGAGGCCATAGTGCAGGCCCCGCTGCCATCGCGACCCATAGAACGCGGCCGTCCCGGACCGGGGCTCTTGGCGCATGTCCTGGTCTCGAAGTTTGCCGACCACTTGCCTTTGTACCGACAATCCCAAATCTACGGGCGCGAGGGCATTGATCTGGATCGCTCCACCCTGGCCGACTGGGTTGGCAAATCCACAAACCTGCTGGAACCCCTGGCAGATGCCATCGGCAAACATGTTCGAGAGGGTCAGGCACTGTTTGCTGATGATACGCCGGTGAAGCTTCTATCTCCGGGAAACAAGCGTACCAAAACCGCTAGGATTTGGGCTTATGCGCGAGATGAGAGGCCATGGAATGGTCAGGCCCCGCCTGGAGCCTGGTATCAGTTCACGATTGATCGAAAGGGTGAACATCCCGTGCGGCATCTATCCCAATACAAAGGCTGGGTGCACGCCGATGGTTATGCGGGCTTCAATGGTCTGTTTGGAGATGCCAAAGCCTGCGAGGTTGCCTGCATGGCGCATGTCCGGCGTAAGTTCGTTGATGTTCAGCAATCTCAAGGCTCGGCCATTGCAGAGGAGGCGATCAAACGCATTGCGATGCTCTATGGCATTGAGAAAGAGGCCCGTGGCTGTGCTCCCGCAGAACGGGTCGCTATTCGCCAGAAAAAGGCAAAGCCAATCTTTGATGATCTGGAAACATGGCTGCATGCGCAGCTGCCAAAAATCTCCGGCAAGTCGCCACTGGCCAAGGCTATCCGGTATGCGCTGAGCCGATTGCCCAAGACGAGGCCTTATCTCGACAATGGCTTTCTGGAATTGGATAACAACACCTGCGAGCGAGCCGTCAAGCCAGTGGCCCTGGGCAGGAAAAACTGGATGTTCGCCGGTTCACAGAGGGGTGGCAAAGCCATGGCAATAGCCTTTACCCTGATCGAGACCGCCAAGCTCAATGGGGTTGATCCCCAAGCTTGGCTCACCGATGTCCTCAGCCGTATTGCAGATCACAAGATTACCAGGCTAGACGAGTTAATGCCCTGGCGTTACGCCGCCAAAGCAGCGCAACTGCTGTAGCCAATCCTGGAAAGATGGGGCTGGCCGGACGCTTTC
>CAMYOI010000652.1 GCA_947259955.1 uncultured Gammaproteobacteria bacterium | reverse complement strand
CTCCACGGCCGCGCCACTCTCGCTGTTCAATCCGTTGCTAGCAACTGCTGCAAACGATCCGCGCGTGTCGACAAGCGCCGATGTCCTGTTCTCATTTTCGGGCGAATTGACCAGCGCTGATTTGACCATTGATTTCCTCGACTGGCAAACCGACGGCTATGTAACAGCCACCGTCAACGGATCGCCGCTTACACTTGGCCCGGCCAGGAATTTTTCGGAAACATTTGTCAGGACTTACTCGCTATCGCCCGGTCAAATCGCTGCGGCCAACGCCGTGCAGCGTGTGAATCTGACGCTCGTCCTTGACACTCAATTTGTTTCCTCCTCGGAAGTGCCCAACGGCGACTTGGTTGCATTCGATTTCTTCCGCCTCGACGGTGAACTGGCCGAAGATAACGGCCCGCCCTCGCCAGTGCCGGAGCCTAGTAGCTTGCTGTTGATGTTATCCGGGATGGGCTGTGTGGCGATGGTTCGTAGGCGCCGGAACGCATCAATAAGCACCTAAGTACGGCGAGGCTTGCTCGATACAGGGTCGCGGCGACCAAGCCTTCGCTCTTCGAGATCGGTGGATGGCTGTTCAAGGTCGCTAGGTGAAATCACGTTGTGTACCGCAATAGTCCGTCGCCCGGTTTTTTCAGACCACAGCCGCTAAATGCGCTCCACCAGCTCGTTTTGGAGGCCGTCTGGGTCGGTTTTCCCCGTTTAGTGTTTCGGTGCCGCATGATGCAGCGCGAGAGGCAAGTTACGGCCAATAACCGCCCCCGACCGCGGCCTCGCGCGATGGTCGCTTGATGATCAGAAATCGGCTGTTCGGACAACATACATCCTGCTTCCGCAGTTGACCCCAAGGAGACATCATGGATCACGAACCGCGCAGATAGCTTGATCGCCCCAGACAAGATAAGCTTGCCAGCACGTCAGGTTCCATTGAGGCAAGAATGGTTCGTGACATCAGCGAATGGCTGGAGGATCTGGGGCTCAGCAGATACGCAGAAGTTTTTTGCCGAAAACGAGATCGATCTCGCGGCCCATTTGTTCTTGAGCTGCCTTTACAGATTGATCACGCGGAACTGCATGAACGCGCCGCCCTCGGCCAAACAGAGTCGTTCCCGGAGCGCGGCGCCGAGGGCAGTGGCTGGCGTGAGAACGCCACCTTGCGTCGGGAGCTTCTCGCGATCCAGTGCCAGGCACAAGCCAACTTCGGCAAACATCTTGGAGGTCGCGCCATCGCCTGGATCGCCACGTCCCTTGACCTCGACTACGACAGACTCCGCTCCGGATTCGGACCTCGCCCTGATGAGCACCCTGAACTTGCCTGCGCGCTGAAGCCACAGAGGAGGTCCTTCACCCCGCTTGGGACGGAATCGAATGGGCGCACCGACAAAATAGCCAAAGCCCCGGCTCATCCACAGCCAACCCGACTTCAACCAGGCTCCCAAAGAAATGCCTTCTTCATAGCTGCAGGGAAGAAGCCTGTTGAGCGCGAGAGATCGCCGCACGATTCGCGCGTTGATCGCTGCCATGAAGAAAGGGCCTCCGAATCTCTTGAAATCCCGATCGCAACGAAGGTGATCCCAGCCTCTGACGCTCTCTCCGCTACCTCGGACATTGGCCTCCGGGGCGAGCACATAGGGATCCTCGTGAAAGGCGTCGTCATAATCGCCGGACTTCTTGAGGTTCCTGCCCGCGGCGAGAGTCCTCGCGGTCCCACCACTAAAGGAACCGGCATAGTCGGTGAAGAGCGCTTTCACCTGTGTCGCTCTGGCGCCACCTTCTTCGAGACGCTCGATTGCGAGTTGCGTTCCCAGATCCGAGGGAATGCTGTCTACGCCCGCAGCGACTACGATTTTGGTTCCCGTGCGCTGAGCCTCGGCATGGAACTCGTCAATCATCCGCCGTTGAAACCAATACTCACCCGACAGGTCTGCGTAGTCGGTTCCGGCGCGCGCGCAGCACTCGACCAGCGTGTCGCCGTGATACTCGCTGTATGGTCCCGCGGTGGTAATCACGACACGGGTATCGGTAACCATCGATGATACGGATGCAGCATCTGAAGCCTCCGCCACGACAACGCCTGGTCCGTCGCCTCGCCCCGACAGGGAAGCCCTGAGCTCAGTGAGCTTCTTCGGGTTTCGGCCAGCAATGGCCCACGAGAAATGGCCTCCGCTCGGATGGCTTGCAAGATAGTTAGCAACGAGCTTTCCGGTAAATCCCGTCGCCCCGTACAAAACCAGATCGTATTTCGTCATGCGTTGCTCCGCGGTCAGGCCTGTATATTTGTATAAGTGCCATTTTAGCGGTTCTGAATCCCCCCGAAGAAACGCGCTCTTTATTTATGGGTCGTGAAAATCCTCTGTAGGCTTTGGCCGTTTATTTTCGATTCTTTCATCTTGACACTCTGAGGAAATTCTGCTCGAACTGCATCCACTTGTTAGCTGATTTCACCGTACCATATTGGTTATTTTCACCCAAACCGCCGAAAAGGTGCAGTAGTGTGGCGCGGTTTTCATGCGGAGTGTTGCCAGAGTTTGGCGTCAGTTTCGGTGAGCTGGGTT
>CAMYOI010000651.1 GCA_947259955.1 uncultured Gammaproteobacteria bacterium | reverse complement strand
CTGTTCGGCGCGTTCCGCCATTATATTAGCCTTGGGCGGCAAGTATCTGGGGGGCATTGGGGTTTTTGCGATCTTCATGCTGACCATCAGCGTAATTGCAGTGTTGGGACGCCTGCTTACACTCCGCTATCCCGAAACCGGCCCCGGACAGGTACTGGAGATCCCGCCCTACGCCCTGCCAACCTGGCGCGCTCTGCTTTATAACACCTGGGCGCGCACTCGCGACATATTAACCATCGTCACGCCTTTATTGGTAGGTGGCAGCGTCGTGCTGGCGTTGCTCAGTCATGCCGGTGCGGACAATATCATCAACACGATGTTCACACCGGTTACCTCCTGGTGGTTGGGCTTACCGGTGGTCCTAGGCGTGCCAATTCTGTTCGGCATTCTGCGCAAGGAATTGTCGTTGTTGATGATTTATCAGGCACTGGGTACGTTCGACGTTGGCGCTTACTTGGATTGGGTGCAGATCTTGACCTTTCTGCTTTTTCTGACTTTCTACATCCCGTGCATATCGACGTTTGCGGTGATGCTACAAACCATTGGCCGTAAGGAAGCACTGTTCTCGATCTCTCTGTCCGTGGGTGTGGCACTGGTGATCAGCGGGATTGTGCGATTACTGCTGGAAAGTGTGCGACACTTTGCCATTTGAAATAAGTGTGACGATCTTAGGTATCCGAGCGTGTTGCGGCCAAAGGTCAGATGGTTTCTACTTCTTACCTGCTATCGTCAGCGACCAGTGCGGTGCAGCATTATCCACTACAATACCCGGGCATCTGATGGCAGTTGAGTTCGGTCTAGCCCGTATTTCTCACCGGGCGGCTTTAACTTCTTGCTAAGGACTTACAAGACCAGGGAAACACCGATTTATTCAGTATTTCGTCATAAGGTAGTGGTGGTGAATTTTCCGCACAACCCGACCGGGTTTTTGCCCACGTCGACGTTTGTACGGGAACTGTCACAACTCTCTGACCAGCATGGGTTCATCATCTTCTCTAACTGAGGTGTACCGCGGACTGGAACTCGATCCGTCAGATCGCCTGCCAGCCTTTGCCGATGTGAACGACCGTGCGGTATCGCTTGGGGTAATGTCTAAGGCGTACGGCCTCGCCGGACTGCGAATCGGCTGGATCGCAACCCATGACGAACGTCTCTTCCGAGAGCTTGCGGCATTCAAGGACTACGCGACTATATGCAACAGTGCCCCGAGTGAATTCCTGGCGACTATTGCACTGCGGCATACCGGTGTGATCGTTGAACGGAACCTGCGGATCATTCGCGACAACCTCGATCGCCTCGATGCTTTCTTCGGCTCCCACGCCGATAAATTCGGCTGGTATCGCCCCAAGGCGGGGTCCATGGCGTTTCCTGCGTTGCTGCTGGGCGACGTTGATGAGTTCTGCACCGATCTGGTCGAAAAAGCGGGCGTGACTACGAAACAAATTATGGCGCTCATATCCGCTACCCTGCCAGAAATTCGTTTCTCGATTGTGACCTCGGCCCTCCTCTCCTTGCTGACATCGTTCGACGAGGTCATTGTCGAAAATGCAGGTTACCGAATCACGGTTCCGGCAATACCGCTTGCGTTAAGGAGTTGAACCATTCATCATTATGAAGATCTCAAGTATTGCCTTGGTGAGTAGTATCATTTCAGCGTCGAAACGGTCAGAAAACACAACGATGACCAAATCAACAACCAACCGGTTGCGCAGAAAACTGCTGGGCGCGGCCGGCGTCGTGGGTGTAACGCCCTATTTGGCGTGGGCTGAAACCCTGTTGCCGACACCTCGACAGAGTACAGGCCCTTTCTACCCCCAGCAGTTGCCTTTGGATGACGACAACGACCTTACCCGAGTGGCAGGCCGAGTCGGTTTAGCGAAGGGACAGAAAACGGACCTGTCAGGTCGGATTGTAGACATAAACGGGCGTCCTATGACCGGCGTACGCATTGAGATATGGCAGTGCGATGCCAACGGTCGCTATCACCACCCGCGCGACAATCGGCAAGTGGCCCTGGATGAGAATTTTCAAGGGCATGGCCACGCCATCACCGATGCCGAAGGAAACTACCGATTCCGCACCATCCTGCCGGTACAATACCCTGGCCGGACACCCCACATACACACGGCGGTGTTCCCGTCGGGGCATAATCCCTTGGTCACCCAGATTTACATTAAAGACGAACCTCGCAATGCGCAGGATTTTCTGTTTAATAGAATCCCCGTAGAACGACGGCCGCTGGTTATGGCGGAGTTCAAACCTACTAACGGTGGCGATACCGAGTTCAAAGCCCAATTCGACTTGGTTATTGGTGCAACACCGAAGCAGGCATAATCGCAACCAGGCGTTCGCTTTGCAGTTTGGTGATCTAGGAATCAGTCCGCAGCAAAACAATAAAACAATCCGGCACCGCCGGTGCTTGCGAGTCCGTCGAGGCTGCAACCCCTTGTGGCGTGAGCAGAGTTCCAAGAGGTGTTGCCCCCTCCATGGCGGTCATGATGACCGACCTGGGCGCTACCCGCGTCACCACTGGTCCAGTTATTGCAGGTGTGGTCCGCA
>CAMYOI010000650.1:3375-5058 GCA_947259955.1 uncultured Gammaproteobacteria bacterium | reverse complement strand
ATTGATGACTGCAGGAAAATACAAAGGCCTGCTGGACCCGTTTTCGCCGCTGGACGACAAGAGCAGGGACCACGCCGGTGAAATCCTTGGCGAGGTCCACCAACAGTTCATCGATATCGTCAAACAGGGTCGTGGCGGTCGATTGAGCGATTACCCTGATCTGTTCAGCGGGCTTTTCTGGACCGGCGAAACAGCCAGGAAACTGGGATTGATCGACGAGTTCGGCAGCGCCGGTTTCGTTGCCCGGGAAGTGTTTGAAGCGGAGAAAATCATCGACTACACCCACCAGGAGAATCTGCTCGACAGACTGGCCAAGCAGATGGGCGTCGGCGTCGCGCAAACGCTGCGCCTGCATACGAGCTACCGCTTACCTGAACTGAAATAGCCCGATTATCGCACCAGTGCGGTGGTGATTAATCTATAGCTTATTGATCTTGCTGTTGAACATGCCAAATCGAATACGCGTATGAGACATCCATTGCGCAACCGGGGCCGGCCTCTCCCGGCGCCGACTCAGACTGGGGGCATTCCTTCATTCTGCAGCATCGACACCAGCGTTATCAGCGGCAGGCCGATTAGAGCGGTGGGGTCGTCACCGACGAATTTCTGAAGCAGGGCAATGCCCAATCCGTCGGCCCGGAGGCTGCCGCTGCAGCCGTAGGGTTTCTCCTTGTCGAGATAGCTCTCGATTTCCCGATCGGTGATTGTCTTGAACTGTACGGTGTAGGGGACAACGTCTTTTTGAACCGCGCCGGTTTCGCTATTGAGCAGTGCAATGCCGGTAAACAATGTGATCGTCTTTCCGGACGATGCCTCGAGCTGCCGCACCGCGTCGGCGTGATCAACAGGCTTGCCGAGAATTTTGTGGTCCTCGTGTACCGCGACCTGGTCGCTGCCGATGATCAGGGCACCCGCCGCCGTCTTCGCCACGGCCGCGGCTTTCTCGACCGAAAGCCGCAGCACCAGATCAGTGGCCTGCTCGCCGGGCCGGGGCGTTTCGTCTATATCCGGAGAGACGACGTCAAACGGCATCATTAGTCTTTTGAGCAGCTCCCGACGAAAAGGGGAGGAAGATGCAAGAATCAGTTGTTGACCGGCCATACGATTACCGCAGGAAGGAAAGTTGCTAGTTTTGGAGCTTGCCTGCAATATGCAGCTTAAAGAAGACACCCTTTAATATCAACAGAGGCGGCTATGGCCGATTACCCTGACATGCCCCCTGGAAAGCGGGTGGCGATTGTTGCAGGTCTTCGAACCCCGTTCATGAAACAGGGTACGATGCTGCGCTCGCTGCCGGCCAGGGATCTCGGCAAGATCGTGGTCAGGGAGCTGCTGCAAAGGACCGGGCTTGCGCCGGCCAGCGTCGAGCAGGTCGTGTTCGGCCAGGTCATCCCGACGCCAACTGCACCAAACATCGCGCGCGAGGTCGTTCTCGGCGCGGGAATTTCCTCTCGCGTGGATGCCTACAGCGTTTCCCGAGCGTGCGCTACCAGCTACCAGACAACGGTTAACCTTGCCGAGTCCATTCTGAGCGGAAGTGTAGGCTGCGGGATTGCCGGTGGAGCGGAGAGCGCCAGCGACGTGCCCATCACGGTATCGAAAACCCTCGCCAATGCCCTGGTCGAGGCCAGCCGTGCCCGGGGAATCGTGCAGCGCTTAGTGGCCTTCAAGACAGTCAGACCC
>CAMYOI010000650.1:0-3363 GCA_947259955.1 uncultured Gammaproteobacteria bacterium | reverse complement strand
GTTCCGGTACCACCCGCCTTGAAAGAACCGTCCTCTGACTACTCCATGGGAGAAGCTGACGAAAAAATGGCGCAGGAAAACGGCATCGACAGGGAGTCACAGGATCAGTACGCTCATCGCAGCCATGTCAACGCCGGCAGGGCCTGGTCAGAAGGATTCTTCGACGACCAGGTGATGCACGTCTATGTCCCCCCCAGTTACGATGCGGCTTCCGGCGACAATCTTGTGCGCGCGGATTCTAGTCTCGAAAACTACGGCAATCTGAGCCCCGTTTTCGATCGGCGGTACGGCACCATCACCGCGGGCAACAGCTCTCCGTTGACCGACGGCGCCGGCGCCCTGCTACTGATGCGCGAAGATCGGGTCCGTGCGCAGGGCATCGTGCCGCTCGGATATATCAAGAGCTATGCTTTCGCCGCCGTCGACCCCGATTGGCAAATGCTAATGGGGCCGTCGTTTGCCACACCTCTGGCTCTGGACCGCGCCGGTCTCACCCTTGCGGACATGGATGTCGTCGATATGCACGAGGCGTTCGCAGCACAGGTGCTCTCCAACACACAGGCGTTCGAGTCCCCCAGTTTCGCCCGGGATAAACTCGACCGTCGACAGCCTATCGGGAATATCGACTGGGAACGATTCAACATCAGCGGCGGATCGATTTCGCTGGGACACCCGTTCGCCGCCACCGGTGCCCGCCAGATCCTGCAAACATTGAAAGAGCTGCGGCGTCGCGGCGGACAATGGGGCCTGTGCACGGCCTGCGCGGCCGGCGGTCTGGGGGCCGCGATGGTTTTGGAGTCCAGATTTTCGAACTGGAACGTTGCGGAGATGATGCCGCCATCATTTGGATGGACGACTCGGAAGCACCGGTCAACACCCTGAAAGATGAAATGATCGGTGAGTTCGATGCCCTGTTGTCGATGATCGAACAGGAAAAAGATCTTCGATTAGTGCTGTTCGCATCGAAAAAATCCGATAACTTCATTGCGGGCGCCAATCTGGACATGCTCCCTGGCGTAACCCGCCCGGAACAAGGAACTGCGCTGTCCCAGACCGCGCAGGCTTTGCTTGATCGGATCGAAAATCTGCTGCCGGTTACCGTCGCGGCGATCAATGGATCATGCCTGGGAGGAGGGCTGGAGTTCGCGCTCGCTTTCGACGGGCGTGTGGCCAGCACCCACTCGGCTACTCGACTGGGACTGCCCGAGGTGCGGCTGGGTTTGCTCCCGGGGAGCGGTGGGACGCAGCGCCTGCCCGCATTGATTGGTGCGCGAGCCGCACTGGATTTGATTCTGACCGGACGGTCTTTGACGGCGCAACGGGCGTATCGCGCCGGAATAGTCGACGAGATCGTACCGAAAGCGTTGCTGATGAAAGCGGCAATAACCAGAGCTCGAAAGATTCTGAGTTCCGGTAAAACGCGGCGATGGCGCAAAATCCGCTTCGATGCGATTTCCGACTGGCTGTTGTCGCGCAATCCGCTGGGGCGAAAAATTCTTTTCGATCAGGCAAAGAGGCGCACGTTCAAAAAAACCAGGGGAAACTACCCGGCAACGGATAAAATACTGGACGTCATTCGAACCGGATTGGAACAAGGCCGGGAACGAGGGTTTGCCGCCGAAGCGGCGGCTTTCGGTGAACTGGTTGTCAGCCCCGAGTCCAGGCAGCTGGTCAACCTGTTCCATGCGGGCAACCAACTGAAGCATGACAGCGGTGTCGACGATCCGGAGATCGAAGCCGGCGTCATTGAGAAAATAGGGGTGCTTGGCGCGGGGCTGATGGGAGCCGGAATAGCGTATGTCACTGTCGACAGGGCACGGATACCGGTGCGCCTGAAAGACCAGAACGATGACGGCATCGCCCACGGATTGGCGTACATAGACAAACGGCTCTCGGATCGTCTCGACAGGCGGTCGATCAGCCGCCTGCAGCATGAACATACGCTGGCCAGGGTGAGTGGTACCGCGGACTACAGCGGATTCGACAACTGCTCTGTTGTGATCGAGGCGGTATACGAGAGCGTGGAACTCAAGCACAAGATGGTTCGCGATGTGGAGGATGTCTGCGGATCCCGGTCAATTTTTGCCAGCAATACGTCGGCAATCCCGATAAGCGAAATAGCGAGTGCCGGGCGTTTCCCTGAACGCATTGTCGGCATGCATTATTTCTCTCCCGTGGAGAAAATGCCGCTGCTCGAAATCGTCAGAACCGAATTGACCGCCCCCTGGGTGGTGGCGACCTGCGTCGAACTCGGGAAGAAACAGGGTAAAACCGTAATCGTTGTAGACGACGGGCCGGGCTTCTATACCACCCGGATTCTCGGAGCTTACATGTCAGAAGCCGCCCGCCTGCTGATCGAGGGTGTTGCCGTCGAGCGAATAGATGAAGCGCTGCTCGATTTCGGCTTTCCCGTCGGACCCATGGCCCTGTTGGACGAGGTGGGCATAGACGTGGCCCACAAGGTATCGCTGACACTGCATGGCGCCTTCGGGGATCGAATGAAACCGGTCGAGGGTATGCAAACCCTCGTGGATGATCAGCGCATGGGCAAGAAAAACAACAGGGGACTGTACCTGCACGGACAGGAAAATAGATCGGACGCAAAAATTGCCGACGAGTCGGTTTACCGACTGTTGGGAGTGACGCCGGAGAATGTCATGACACCAAAAGAAATAGCCGAACGCTGTGCGCTGCAAATGGTGAATGAAGCAGCACACTGCCTGGGTGACGGCATCTTAAGGAGCGCGCGAGACGGAGATATCGGCGCGGTAATGGGGCTGGGATTTCCTCCATTTCTCGGTGGTCCGTTTAGGTACCTGGATTCCCGGGGATGTTCTTCGGTTCTGGCTCGTTTGGAGCAGTTGGAAGCATCCCACGGCGAGCGTTTCTCTCCGGCACCTCTAATCATGCAGAACAAAAAGTTTTATAATTAGCACCCGTAAACATCAAACCGTGGGGAGTAGACTATGACGATACTGTTGGTGCTCGTATATATGGCTGTTTCCGTGTATGTAATCTGGTGGGCGTTGAGGGGAGCAAAAAAACTGGATGTCGGCCACGGCGATCATGTTCATGAGGTTCACCACGGCGGCGCGGAACCGGAAATTTCGCACGAGTCAGATGATCTGACACAGATCAAGGGTATTGGTGCGGTGATATCAGCCAAACTGCGCACGCTGGGCATCACCAGCTATGAGCAGATAGCCGGGTTGAATGAAACCGACATCGAGAGGATCAACGGGGTGCTCAACTTCAAGGGGCGAATCGAGAAGGAGCAGTGGATCCAGCAGGCACAGGAAATCCTGGTCAGGCGGGGTTAATCTAAGCCCGCACATTGCACCAGACCGGCCGTGATTGTTTTCT
>CAMYOI010000649.1:1479-4043 GCA_947259955.1 uncultured Gammaproteobacteria bacterium | reverse complement strand
GCATTTGCCAGGGTGTCACTCGAACACTGGCGGACACTGGCGGCTGTCGTCGATGAAGGCGGCTATGCCAGGGCAGCGGAAGCGCTGGGCAAGAGCCAGTCCACGGTCAGCCACGGCATACAGCGTCTCGAAGAGCTGCTCGAAACCCGTGTACTGAAGATAGACGGACGGCGGGCGGTTCTGACCGACGTGGGTCGCGTGGTCCTGCGACGAGCAAGATTCCTGCTCAATGAGGCCGCAGGCATCGAACGAGTGGCGCACGCTTTGGCCGTTGGCGTTGAACCCGAAGTCACCATCGCCGTCGATCCGGTGTTACCCAATCAAGTGCTCCTGCCGGCACTGTGTGGTTTCACAAAGCAACACCCGGACACGCGCATTGAGCTGTTCGAAACGGGCATTCCGGGGATCATCGAGACGCTCGTCAAAGGCCGCGCCCAGTTGGCCGTTACGCCAATGCTTCCCGAGGGGTGGCTGGGCAGCCGTCTGATAGAACTGGAAACGGTCTGCGTTGCCCATCCGGGTCATCCATTGCACGCGCTGGAAGGGGCGCTGACCGAGCGTGATCTGCGTCGGTACCGTCAACTGGTTGTGCGGGAGTCAGGTTCGCATCGTGCGGACCGTGCCGAGTGGCTGAGTTCAGCGCAGAGCTTGACCGTGAGTACCCGGGGGACGTGGATTCAGGCCCTATGCCACGGTCTGGGATTCGCATGGTGTCCGATAATCAAAATAAAACGCGAGCTTGACGAGGGCTTGCTAAAACCCTTGCCGCTGGGTCGTGGCGGCAGCCGTTTCGTCAGCCTGTATCTGGTATTTGCCGACGAGGAGGGCGCGGGTCCCGCGACCCACGCCCTGGCAAAGTACATCGAGGCGGAAGCCGTCGCTGCGAGCGAGGAGAGTTCTTCGAAGTCCGTCTGGTAGCACCGATCCCGTGTAGATAGAATAACGCCCGGGCATACTGCCCTGCATGTGAAGCACACCAGGAGAAAGCGATGCAGAACCAGGCTCGGGTCGTCGTAGTCGGCGGTGGAATAATGGGTGCCGGACTTCTTTACCATCTGGCACAGGAGGGCTGGATTGACAGTTTGTTGATAGAAAAAGGTGAATTGACGTCTGGTTCGACATGGCATGCAGCCGGACAATGTCCGAGCTTTATCGCCGACTACAACATGGCAAAGATCCACGACTACGGAAACCGGCTCTACCCGAAACTGGAAGAAATCACGGGTCAGTATGTCAGCTGGCACGGATGCGGGGGAATACGTTTCGCGATGAAGCCGGCTGAAGTCGAGTGGTTTCATCACGTTGCGAGCGTGGGCAAGCTGGTCGGCTTCCATTGCGAGGTCATAGACGTCGCCAAGATCAGGCAGCTCAACCCGTTCGTGAATACCGATGGCGTACTTGCCGGTGCGTGGACAACGGAAGATGGGCACGTGGATCCCGCGGGCGGATGCAACGCGCTGGCAAAAGGGGCCCGTGCCATGGGAGCAGGCATCATGGTGAGGAACCGGGTTGTCGATATCAAGCAACGCCCGTCGGGGGACTGGGAGGTGGTTACCGAGCGGGGGAACGTGATATGCGAGATGGTAGTCAACGCAGCCGGCTGTTACGCCCGTCAGGTAAGCCAGATGGTCGGCACCGACATCCCCATCACTAACATGAAACATACTTATATCGTCACGGACACCGTACCGGAATTCCAGGAGCGGGAAGACGAGATGCCGGTGATGCGCGATCCGTATCCATCCGCTTACTATCGCCAGGAACAGAAGTCCGCTTTGATCGGGATCTATGAGACGATCGAATCGAAGGAATGCTGGACCCATCGCGGCGGCTGGCCGGAATGGGATTCGGAGAACGAGCTTTTCGACGCCGATTTCGATGATCTGGCTCCCTTTATAGAGCGCACCATGGAACGCATGCCCATCTGGTCCGACCTCGGCATCAAACGGGTGGTGTGCGGCGCCATACCGCACACACCGGACGCCAACCCGCTGCTCGGGCCAGCCGCGGGTCTGCGGAATTTCTGGCACTGCAACGGAGCATCGATAGGCATAGCGGCTGGCGCCGGCTGCGGCAAGTATCTAGCGCAGTGGATGGTGCACGGGGATTCCGAAATCAATATGGCTGGACTCGATCCCCGCCGCTTCGGCAAGTACGCCCCGGGAGACTACACCAAGGCAAAATCCCATCAGGACTATGAGCACATGTACGCACTGCATCTGCCCGGCGAGGAACGGCCCGCCTCCCGCAACACCCGCGTCACGCCGCTGTTCGATCGCCTGGCGGAGCAGGGCTGCAAATACACCGAGGCTAATGGATGGGAGAGGCCCAAGTTTTTTTCACCGGACGGACGCGAAGAGGAACCGGGCTTTAGACACAACAACGTCTTCGAGGTCGTGGCGGAGGAGTGCAGGGCGGTGCGCGAGCGGGTCGGCATACTGGATCTGTCGAGCTTCGCCAAATACGAGGTGGCCGGCAGCGACGCGGAAACGTATTTGAACAGGATCATCGCCAACCGGGTCCCTAGAAAAGATGGCGGGATTGCTCTGGCACACTACCTGAGC
>CAMYOI010000649.1:0-1442 GCA_947259955.1 uncultured Gammaproteobacteria bacterium | reverse complement strand
AAAGTCTCAAACGTCACGGAAGACTGGGGTGTGCTGGTCCTCTCAGGCCCCCGTTCCCGGGATGTATTGTCCGGACTGACGGACAGTGATCTGACCAACGCCGGCTTCCGTTGGCTGACGTGTCAGCAGATCGATGTTGCCGGAGTACCCGTCAGGGCACTGCGAGTGAGCTACGTCGGTGAGTTGGGCTGGGAACTGCACTGCCCGATGGCGAGGCTTCTGGAGCTGTACGATGCGGTCTGGGCCGCGGGCGGGGCTCACGGAATTGCAAATTTTGGCGTGTACGCGGTCAATTCCCTGCGCATGGAAAAGGCATACAAAGGCTGGGGCGCCGAAATGACCAACGAGATCACTCTGGTCGAGGCCGACATGGAGCGTTTTTTCGCGGAAGGCAAGGGCGATTTCACCGGTAGGGACGCCACGCTCGAGGTCAGGAGGGAGAAGGGCGTCACCACCCGGCTGGTCTATGTCGAAGTGGAAGCAGGCGACAGTGATGTGCACGGCGGCGAACCTGCCGTTGTCGACGGACGAGCCGTGGGCGTCACGACATCGGGGGCGTATGGCCACTACACGGGCAAGAGCCTGGGTTTCGTATACGTCGAGCCGGAGTACGCCAACCCCGGCAGCCAGTTCGATATCGACCTGCTGGGGGAGCCCCACCGGGCCACCGTTTTAGCCGAACCGGTCTGGGATCCCGATAACGAAAGACTGCGTGCCTGAAGCGCTCCAACTCGCATAAGATGGGCCGCCACGAAGCCACGGTCCGGTCGCTGCTCGACCTGGCTGGGATCGAAATCAACGGCGGACAACCGTGGGACATGCAGGTCAACGATGAGCGTTTCTACCATCGCGTAATGGCCGATGCTCATCTGGGGCTCGGCGAATCCTACATGGACGGCTGGTGGGACTGCGATGAGCTCCACACACTGATACACAAGGTTCTGCGCGCGGGGCTCGAACAAAAAGTCAAACCGCTAAGTCTGCTGATACCCGTTGTGTCGGCAAAGATAATCAATCTGCAGAAGGCATCCCGTGCCCATAAGGTGGGTGCGCATCACTACGATCTCGGCAATGAGATGTTCCGGCTGATGCTGGACAAGCGTATGGTTTACTCCTGCGCGTACTGGAAAAACGCGGATAACCTGGACCAGGCGCAGGAGGCCAAACTGGATCTGGTATGCCGCAAGATCGGCCTGGCGCCGGGAATGCGGGTGCTCGACATTGGCTGTGGGTGGGGCAGCTTTGCGAAGTTTGCCGCTGAAAAGTATGGGGTCGAGTTGGTCGGGATTACGATATCGAAAGAGCAGATCGAGATAGGACGTCAGATGTGCGAGGGTCTGCCGGTGGACCTGAAGTACCAGGACTACCGGGACGTTGAGGGTGTCTGTCCCAATTGTGGCTACGACGGCGCTCGCGGTGACCAATGTGATAACTGTGGCAAG
>CAMYOI010000648.1 GCA_947259955.1 uncultured Gammaproteobacteria bacterium | reverse complement strand
GACGCCTACCAAGTCCTTCAACGGATCTGTCAGCAATCGAATACGTCTGGCTAACCAGACGAGGAGCAATCCAGCGACTGCGAGCGCCACCATAGAGTTACTGACGACGATCGTCCGAGTGAGATTGTTCAGCGGTGCTTTCGCCATAGAAATCTGAATGTGCCCCAAAAGTTCGGCTTCCCGCTCGCGCTCGCCAACCGGAGATAACTCCGGCAATGTTCGAACAGGTCCGACGAAGTGCCAGAAGTCCGAGTCTTCACCGACCAACCGTGCACTACCAAGGGCGGGCGTCTTGCGGTCGGCTGGTTTCCATTCAACGAGATCACCTTTAGAAGCGATTGTCTCATACGCTTCATCCAACAGCGCGACATACGCAATGCCAGAAAACGCTTGAATAGCTTCCAGCGTGCGCGCGGTTACCACAGGATCGTCAACAAGGAAAGCAAACACACTTTGCGAAGCAAACTGATCGGTAAGTTGGACAGTTTCGCTCAGTAATCCGTCGCGTAAGCGTTTGGCCATGATCCACGTAGTAACAAGGGATGTGCCAATTACCAGTACTGCCACCCCAACGGCAATCGTGACCATAAGCTGGCGCCGATAGCTGGCATTCAATATGCGTTGTCGTAGTGCGCGAAACATCCGACTACTGTGTCCCGAACAACAAATCGAAATCGGCACTTACGTGTGCCGGCACACTCAAGTCAAGATGATTGCTTACGCGCACGTTGAGCGCGTCTCTGACCTCCGCAAGGGGCAGCATTTCGGCGGCTTGACTCGGGTCGTCCGCCCGGCTGATTGCCAACGTGGCCAAACGATGCCCGAGGCCTTTCGGGTCGGGAAACACCGCGAACAACACGCCACGATTCGCATGCTCAAGGTTGTTCGAGAATACCACCATCCTGCGATTCCAGCTCCGCTCAATGATGGTCGGCAGGTTGTTATCGTTGACGAGTTCCGTGTTCGTGGTCAACCAAAGTGCGTCGACACGTGGATTTGCGTACGAGAATATGTTGACGAAATGTTGAGTCGCTTCGCGCAGATTCGTCGCCTGGTAGGCTTCCACCACGAGACCGCGCTGCCTGGCCGCGTTTTGCGCACGATCGATCAGCCATTGATCCCGACGCGGATCGTAAACGACCAATATCCGCTGCGTTGCCGGCGACAGCCGGCTAAGCCGTTCGAGTATCAGATCGGGCTCGGCGGATAAACTGACGCCCGCGATACCCGGATGGGTATCGGGGCCCGCATCGAGGGCGCCAACGACGTACGGATAAGTGGTCTCAAGTGCCGTGAATCGCTGGTAAGGAAGACGGCCGAGCGTTATGACCGCGGCGGGCTGCAGCTGCGCAATCCAGTCGCGCAACGCTGCGGCCGTATCGTTGTCTTGAACCGCGCGTGTAGCAAGACGTTCGCGACCGAGCTCAGACTCGATACCGTCGACTATGGCGCTGAATACTGCGTTATAGGGTTGCGCGGTCTGGGGGTAAAGGACCGCAATGCGGTCCAGCGGCTGACTATGCCCCTCGCTCGGAGCGCCAAGCGCGATCAGCAGTAGACAAATCGCGTGACGCCAAGTAGGCCTTATCAGTTTGCGGTTCCTAAGCCAAAACACATGTCTTTGCGGTTGCCCGTTGGTTTTTCTTGTTTACAGGTCCCGGGCGCTCGCAATTTGCTTCAGCTCTCGAACTCTCCTTATTAACAGTTCATAATCCAGTGGACGAACCATTGCCCTAACCCAATACTCGCCAGCACTATCTTCGCCCTCTTGCCAAACCGTAAACGCCTGCAGTGTGCGGCCGCATAGATCCTCTTGCTGTGCTGTAATCCACGCGCTGCGTTGGCTTTTCATGGTGTGGATTTGCGTGAGAACCGCCTCGATCGGGTCCATCATGCCGTCCCGTTTGTTGCCTTCTTTGGCCGACAGTTTCCGAAAGAACTCCAGACCCGTTTCTGGGTGCAGGGTCAATGCGATAAGGCCGGCCGCGATCACGCCATTGTAGAACACGTCCGGCTGAGGGTCGACGCTATCCAGCAATTCCAGCTCCCTTGAGAACACACGAACCGCTTTGTAGACATCAATCGGCGGTGTATTGGCTTTGTCTTGGTGAGCACGCGATGTGCCGCGCAGCGCGATATTTAGTGCCGTCAGAATATAGCCATACCGCAGCCGCTTCGACGTCAGCGAGAGCCCGCACTCGCGCAGCGCACCTGCGATTTTGTGGTACTGGGCGCCTGACGTCGCGTTGTTAAACGTGCCATAGAGACCGTCAAACTCTTGCTTGTTGTTGACTCGATAAATGGTCACATACACAGATGCCGGGGCGCGCAGCTCGCCAGATGCCCAAAGTGCCCCTCGGCGGTGCCCATTCAGCTTGTAGAAACCCCCGTTATACTCCACACCCACTACCTGCCGTTGCGCTTCGAGAACGACCGGCCCGGACCGCTTTGCGTGGTCCCAACCGTAGCCGACCATTCCTTGGTATCGCGGATGATTTGGTACCGCGACCCATTCCTCGATGGACATCTCCGCGGTCACGACAAGTCCCGTATCTGCCAGTACCC
>CAMYOI010000647.1 GCA_947259955.1 uncultured Gammaproteobacteria bacterium | reverse complement strand
GCTAGGCGTGACAACGATCCTGGATCTGGGCAATACGCCGCTGGCGGATCGCCTGGTAAGGCGGCAAGAATTGTCGCAGGAGGACATCCGAGCCCCCTTGACCCTGGCTTTTTGTTCCCGATGCGCTTTGGTCCAAATCCTGGAGACGGTGGAGCCGGAGATTCTTTTCGGGGCCGACTATCCTTACTACTCGTCGGTTTCCGAGTCCTTGTTGGCCCATTTTCGTGACAGCGCTGCGCAAATCATCGAACGTGAAAGCCTCAATAAGAACTGTCTGGTTATCGAAGCGGCCAGCAACGACGGCTATATGCTTCGCAACTTCGCTCATTTCGGGATCCCGGTACTGGGTATTGATCCGGCCCCCGGACCCGCGGGTATCGCTGTGAAACAAGGCATACCCACTCGTCAGTATTTTTTCGGGCTGGAGGTCGCGGAGTCGTTGCGGTCGGAGTACGAAGATGGTGCCGACGTGTTTCTTGCGAATAACGTCCTCGCTCACGTCGCAGACCTCAATGGTTTCGTCGAAGGTATTCGAGTGTTACTAAGGGAAACGGGAACCGCGGTCATAGAGGTGCCTTACGTCATAGACTTGGTCAACCGGTGCGAATTCGACACGATCTATCATCAGCATCTGTGTTATTTCTCAGTCACTTCCCTGAATCGATTGTTCCGCAATCACGGCCTGTTCCTGAACGATGTTGAGCGGACCTGGGTGCACGGCGGATCACTGCGTCTGCATGTACACAAGTTCGAGCGCCCAAGTGAAAGGGTAATCGAACTACTCGAGGAAGAGGACAGGCAGGGGATCGATTCCCTAGGATACTACGCCGCATTCGCGGATCGTACCCGCAAGCTGGCAGAACGCCTGAAGAAGATGCTCGAGGATTTGAAGCGTTCGGGCCATTCTATAGCCGGTTATGGGGCAGCGGCCAAAGCGGCGACGATGCTCAGCCTCGCGGGTATCGACCGATCGATCCTGGATTTCATCGCAGATAGGAACGAGCACAAGCACGGCTGGTACATGGGTGGTAACCATATTCCCATCGTTGGCACCGAAGAGATTGTTGTGGCTCAGCCGGACTATCTTCTGCTTCTGGCGTGGAACTTCGCGGATGAGATCATATCCGCTCAAACCGAATATGCCGGACGGGGCGGCAAGTTCATTGTGCCTGTGCCAGAACCGGAGATCCGGGGAATATGAATCCGACAATCCGTTGTCCGAGTTGCAGCTCCACCGACCTGCAGATTTTTCATCAGGTCCGATCTATACCAGCCAACAGCTGTATACAACTGGACAGCCCGCAGGAGGCGAGAGCCTACCCCAAAGGCGACATCGACCTCGGATACTGTCGTGAATGTGAATTCGTCTCGAATTTGGCGTTCGATTCCAAGCTGACCGAGTATTCTGGCCGCTACGAGGAAACCCAGGGTTATTCGGCAACGTTCAATCGATTCCAACGCCGACTGGCTGAAGATCTGATCTCGCGATATAGGCTCAGAGGCAAGCGGGTTATCGAGATTGGTTGCGGGAAGGGCGAGTTCCTGCAACTGCTGTGCGAACTTGGCAATAACAACGGGGTGGGCTTCGATCCCGGCTTTGATCCTGACCGGACTACCACCGCTGCAGCAAATGGCATAGAGTTCGTTCGGGATTTCTACTCTGAGGCCTACGCAGATTATCGGGGCGATTTCGTCTGCTGCAAGATGACGCTCGAGCATATCAGCAACACTAAGGCGTTCATGGAGATGACACGCAAGTCCATCCGGGAGATGGAGCAAACGGTGGTTTTCTTCCAGGTACCCAGCGCCGACCGTATCCTGACCGAATGTGCGTTTGAGGACATTTACTACGAACACTGCTCCTATTTCACTCAACGATCCTTATCAGATCTTTTTTCGCGAACGGGATTTCAGGTGCTCAATGTCAGGACCGAATACGATGATCAATATCTGACCATCGAGGCGCTAGCTTCCAGTGGACGGTCTGAAGACACTGGGTCTCTGCAGAACGGGGCGGGATTACAGGCATTCGTAGACGATTTTCCACAGCGCTTCGAGAAGAAGCATCAACACTGGAACAAGCTTATCAATGACAGCCTCTCGAGGGGAAAGCAGATTGCCCTCTGGGGTGCTGGTTCGAAGGCCGTGTCGTTTCTGCATACCGTGGATCGAGGCAGCGAGATCCCGCTGGTTGTGGATATTAACCCGCACAGGCAGGGCCACTTCATGGCCGGCACGGCTCAAGAAATTGTGAGTCTGGAGTCTCTGGCAGATTACCGACCAGATTTGGTTATCGTGATGAATCGGATCTATGAATCCGAGATACGAGAGGACCTCTCGCGCGCAGGCCTCGATCCGATCGTCTGTTCGCTATAGCCGAATTGCAGAGCAGAACGTTTGGAGACCGAAATTACAGCCCCCTGCCTTGTCTGTGCGTCGATGACCACCCAACCCATCGTCGACGTCCTTGGTGTTCCCGCCCACTGCAATACTCCCCTTGCTGATCGGCATCAGGCGCTCAATGTACAAAGAGTCGACGTTTGTCTTCAATACTGCATGCGCTGC
>CAMYOI010000646.1 GCA_947259955.1 uncultured Gammaproteobacteria bacterium | reverse complement strand
CTTGATCGGCACACTCTGTTTACCGGCCGGTCCAAGTTTTCCACGTCCTTTGGTTTTGCCGACATGGGTCCAATTGGCCGCTTTGTAGCAAGCGCCTGTAAAACGCTGCGCATCTACGAAAGTCTCCAATAAAACAGGGCGTAAGCACAAACTGGATTCAGAAAATTTGTCGTCAGGGATAACAGATTGGGGTTGGACTTAGGCAGCTTTTTTCATGTCGAAATCGGCGTGAATGCTCCTTGAATAAGCCTCAATCGACAACGGCTTGCCAGTTCTTATGTGATGTTTCAAGCTCGCTTTGAAATACCTGGGAAAGGAAATACCGCGTAAACGGCAGGTTGTGTATATGGACAATAGTATGGCATAGGCATTCGCACCCTCCACAGATACACTCCCACCCGATATTTTTCGTTTTAGTACACCGATTCGAATCAGATATTCCGCATAATTATTGTGGGTCGGCACACCGGGATGTTCAACAAATGTCAGAATACGTGGTTGCTGTCGCTTTACCTTTTTTATGATTTCTTCTAATATTTCATCCGGATTCGGCCAATTAACCAATGCCTCCAAGCGGTCCTGCAGCCGTTTCAAGCGCCGCTGAAAAACCACTTCACCTAATTCTTCACGGCTCTTCTGAAGCCGCTCTCCGTCGCGCAGTATTCGGCGTAATTTCACATAGAATTTCACGATATCGACAAGGTGAGGAAATGCGTCTCGGAATTTCCTTATTTTCCTGAACACATGAGCCATGCAGGTCTGTTGTTCACAGATGAGTGATAAATACGCGCTCCACCCATCGACCACCAAAACCCCGATAAATATCTCTCCGAGGATGCGGCGAACCACATCGGAACCTCGTGTTCTGTCAACCGTATAATAGGCGGATCTCTCGGTTCCAAATACCCAGAGCCACCATTTTTGGCCCCGCACACGCCAACCTGTTTCATCTGCAAACAGCGTGACGCCGACCTGGATATCTTGACGAATTTCCTCATAAACATCGTTCATGAGTCCGGAAATCCTTATGACATGGCTTGACAAACCCGCCGTGGATATCTCTAATCCAAAAAATGCTTTTAGATAATCCTTTATCTTCGGATAGGGCAGACACAGGGCGACCCAGAGGTAGCAGATTAATACGCTCGCGTTGAGCCCAATATCCGCGCCCGGCAACGCCAGCTCCGATTTCGCCGTGGTGACTGCTTTGCAGTCCTCACAGTATTTTTTTTCCTGAATGATTTGGATAACGTCCGTTTTCTCTACCGGATCGGGGATGTCTTCTATAATGCGCTCATTACTGCTATTGAGGGCTTGTTTATCGCTTAAATCTTTTCCGCACAAATCACATTGATCCACCGTGGCGGTTTGCGTCCGATCCGGTTTTCGGTTCTTTGCTTGATTGCCTGCACCTGTTCTGGGTTTTCTCGTGCGCTTTTTCTTGTTTTTCTTTTTGCCCTCATTGTTTTGATCCGTATTGTTTCCTTTATCTTCCCATTCCGCTTGCTTCGACGAGGGCTTGTTCGCCGCGCTGTTGACAGCTTTGATCTTGTGTTGTTTTAGTTCTTCTTTGAGTTTGGCATTTTCGCCTTTGAGCTTTATGATTTCGCCCTTGAGCTTTTTTATTTGCGCTTGTGCTTTCGTGTATTCTTCTCGCAGGCTCAGAATAACGTCTATGAGCTTTTTCTTGGTTAACCCCAAAAAGAAGCTATACCCGGCCAGGACAATGGCTTTGATACTCACAGCGGCAAAGCACCCTGGTGCTCAAGGCTAGGAGACGGGGGCATGGGCCTGAGCTTGTGCGCGCTCATCCGAACCGGCACAGTCGATGGCGGAAATGCTTCGTGAGCGGATAACCTAAAACGACCTTGCGCGAGCGGTTCGGCTTTTTCGTGTGGTCCGCCTTGCCACGTCCCGTGGTCCGTCCCAGAAACAGCCAATTGGCCGCCCGGTAGCAGGTACCCGCAAAGCGCTCCGGGTCCACGAAGCTCTCCAGGTAGTACACCGGATGCGCATAGAGGTGTTCCCAGTCTCTGCTCAGTATCTTGGCCATGCGGCCTAACAGATGCGAGGCCAAATGCGCAACCTCAATCCAAGGCAAGACGAGAAAGCGTGAGTTGTAGGCGATGAAACGAATGTTCTCACGCCGTGCCTGCGCCGACCATCCGATAAAGCGATCCCGCGCTCCCAAGTGACGAGGTGCCGAGCTCCACGCAAAACAGGCGATGGGCCGGCCCTTGGCGTACACTAAGTATTTCAGATGCTCACCCACCGCACGGGTGTAACCGAGATAATGATGGGCCTGGAGCAATGCGCCAAACAGCGCTTCGTGTTCAGTATGTCGCACTTGGCGAAATTCCACAGGCTGCAGTTCGGCCAGTGGCGTGCATAGCGGTGTCGTGTCAACGGCCACAGCGCCAGGCGCGCAGCGCTTTAGTACATTGTTCGGTGGCCGGCAGCGCACCGGCGGCAGCTCGATGAGCCCGGCCCGATCGAGCTCCAGCATCAGGCCGCGGCACACCATGTCGCGAAGCGCGCCGTTGGGCTGGACCCAATTCCACGCTTCGCA
>CAMYOI010000645.1 GCA_947259955.1 uncultured Gammaproteobacteria bacterium | reverse complement strand
TGCGGGCGCCGGTGGCTGACCCGCCACGCAACGTCGCGGAGTACATACAACGACGTATCGAGCAGGTCCAGGCGTCCACCGAGAAGATTCAGTTCATGCGCCGTTTCGTTTCCGATACGTTGGCGGAAATGGCGCAGGGCGTCGTCGTGACCGATGGATTGGGCCACGTCATGCTGGCCAACACACGGGCCGAAAAATATTTGAGCATTGACATCCCCGAACGACTGGAGAGGCGTGAGATTACGGAGTATTTGTTCAAACTGGAGATCTTCGGCAATGAAACCTGGCCCGAAATACTTCGCGCGGTGATGGTCGACAGCGAGCCCGCCGAACTCTCGGTGCGTGCCCCGACTGGATTACACCTGCTGGTACAGCTGTCGTCATTCGTTTACAACTCAGAGATGAGCCGGGGCCTGTTGCTGAGTCTTGCCGACATTTCGGCGCTGAGGGAGAGTGAGCGCCAACGCCGTGAACTCACGGCGTTCATATCCCACGATCTCCGTTCGCCGCTGAGTTCGATCCTGGCGATAACCGGCATCGCCAGGGCGGATCCCCGGCGCATCGGTGTGGACATGCTGGAGCGGATCGAGAATCATGCGCACAGGACTCTGGCGCTGGTCGATGATTTCCTCGAGTTCAATCGTGCCCAGACCGCCGAGTGGAAACAGTTTCAGAACGTCAATTTATCCGCGGTGGCGTACCAGGCCATAGACTCCGTATCCGACCAGGCCTTCGCCGGTGATATTCGACTGATTCGCAAACTCCCCGACGAGTCCAACGTCACCGGCGACCCTGCACTACTGGAGCGCGCCGTTATCAACCTGCTCGACAACGCCATCAAGTACAGTCCGTCGCAGGCGAAAATCACTGTCGCCATAGAGGAGACCGCCCAGGAGGTCCGCTGCTCCGTCGAGGACACCGGATACGGCATACCCCGCGAGGACCTGGGCCGGATATTCGACCAGTATCATCGAACCGGCGGCGACCAGCACGGCAAGCAGCCCGGGATAGGGCTGGGGCTTTCGTTCGTTCGCGTCTGCATGGAGCGCCACCGCGGCCGCGTGGACGTCAAAAGCGAAACCGATAAGGGTTCCAGATTCACCCTGGTATTCCCGCGCGAAGCCGTAACGATCTCGTAGGAGCGGCGCCCCGCCGCGATCGACCGGCCCGGGGGGCCTCCTACAATGATTGTTCGATACCGGCAATGTGTTGTAGGAGCGGCGCCCCGCCGCGATCAACCGGCCCGGGGGGCCTCCTGAGACGTCAAAAGCTTTCGGTCAAGCCTGGCGCAATAAAATATTACAGAGCCGGCAGCCTGCTCGCAGTATTAAATTGGCGATAACCGGTAATTTTTCACACTTTGAATATTGCGCACTCATTGAACACGGCTATCCTTTAAGAAGTAACCGATATTTGGTGTCAATTGATGCCTGTGCCACTGCCAGTGCTCTGCGAGTTGGATGTGGCATCCATGCGCGCGACCGGCGGCTGCTTCCTGTCAAAAAGAATAAACGACATGACCAGGCGCGAGGAATGTCGACAGCGGTTGGGGGTTTAGTTCCTTGAAGTCCGTGTTTGCCGAAAACGATGAGCGTTTCGCATTCAAACGAGTGCGGGACGCAGAATTGCGCTCACGCGCATCGGATAAACTCGGCCGCCTGGCCCGCCTAGCTGCCGTAGTCCTGCTGGCCGCCTCCGCCCTGCTGCCGATGCGGGGCCTCGGCGCGACCGTCGCCCAGGATTTCTACGTGCCACTGCCCGAACAAGAGGTGTCTACGATCATTGGGAAGATGGTTACGAAGCGGACCTGGAAAATCCGTTGCAGGCGACAACTGAGATCTGGGGTGACGGTAATACGGCCAACGGCGATGTTTCAGTAGTCTGTCCGATGTGTACGGGTGATGTGTTGACCGCGGGCGATGTCATCAACCTGGATAACTCCATCACTCTGCCGCGTAACCCGACCCAGATCCGTTTTGACGGTCGTGATCATATCGGTTCCAATTTCGCCGTCGTCATGACTCGTGCGGCCTGGGCGACCAGCCCGGGAACGGTGCTAGCGGGTGCGGTGGAGGTTTACGCGGTCAACAAGTACGGCACCCAGTTCGAGATACCAATCGGCGAAGACGTCGCCTCCGGCGACCAGAACCAGATGTTCCAGTATACGGATATGCACATCATGGCGGCTCAGGACGGCACTACCGTGGCGATCGATGCGGATGCCGATGGCGGTGCCGAAACCAATATCGTGCTGAACCAGGGGGAGAGTTATCACGTCAGCGGCGGAGTGAACGTGGGCGCGACGGTCAGCTCGAGTGCACCGGTCCAGGTGGACGTCATCACCGGCGATATCGGCTCCCGCTACGAGTCCCGCTGGCTTACGATGTACCCGGTGGGGCAGTGGAGCGACAGCTACTACACGCCCGTAGGCACGGCCAGCGACGGCGACCAGGCCTACGTATTCTTGTATAACCCGAATGGCGCCGGCATTACTGTAAACTACGAAACCCGGGTTTCAAGCGGCAGCTTTGCTATTGCATCCGGCAATTACACTCGATTCCTGATGCCGCAGGACTCCGGTGCGCGGTTCTGGACCGATACCGCGTCTAGCTTTTTCGCGATTGAGGCGGTGGGTGCCAGACCGTCCAGCAACCTGGTCCATGACTGGGGATTCAGTCTGGTACCGGAAGGCAATTTGACGCCTGAAGTGGCCGTCGGTTGGGGACCGGGATCGGATCCGAACAATCCGCCTCTGCAGGACGGTAGCCCGGTCTGGGTTACCACCACAGGCGACACGACGATCTACGTTGACTTCGACGGCGACGGCGGCGGCAATACCGCCCCGAACGGACAAACTTACGATCAGTCATACAACGTCAATCAGTTCGATTCGCTGCGCATTTACGATCCCGGTGACAAGGACAACACCGCGACCCGGATTTTTAGCGCAGACGGCACCTTGATCACCGCCGCTTGGGGGCAGGACCCGGCGCAGGCGGGTCCGGGCAATCCTTTCCTCGACTTGGGCACGTCCGTACTGCCGTTTCCGATCCCTGCCGTTGAAAAGCAGGCGGAAATCATCAATGACGACGGCGACGGGCTGCTCGACGTGGGCGGCGGCACTACCGAATTCCTTCGATACACCATCACCCTCAACAACGAGGGGGTCATCCCGATCAGCGGCATCAATCTGCAGGATGTCCTGCCAACCGGCTCGAACTATACGGTCGATTCGACCACGCTCAATGGCGTGCTGATTGCCGATTCCGGAACCACGCCCTTCCCATTGGACGAGACTGGTTTGTCCATCCCGGAAATCGCATCAGGCGCCAATGCGGTCATCGTCTATGACATCACGCCCGACCTCGGCGCCAGCGGCACGTTCCTCAACAGCGTTACGGTCTCCACCAGCCAGGGGACACTCGAGACTGAAACCCCGATCGAACTGGAAGTGAACCACACGATGTGTAGCGCTGAATTTACCGACTCGGGAGGTTCGACCATCGTCACTATCCAGACCGACGGTGACGCTTACGTCACCGTCGGCGATAACGACCAGAATACCAACCCGGGAACCGCCCAGACGGTCACCGCAACGGTGAGGAACACCACCGGAGGTGACCTGGAATCCCTGACCCTGATCGAGACCGGTTTGAATACCGGGGTGTTCCGAAATGCTTCGGCGCTGCCTACCTCGGTGACCAATGGTCTCGGCATTGAAGACGGCACCCTGAACGCGCAGCCGGGCGATGCGTTAGAGGCCGGCTACATCGATCCCGTCGTGCCCGGCGACAGCTGCAGCGACACCATCACCATCGTCGTGCCGAGCGAAATCAAGCAGTTGTATCTGAGTACGGACGGCAGCGGCGACCCTGACCAGGACCTTGATCGCATTGACCCTGTAGCGAACACCGATGCTACGACTGCATCCAGTGATCAAATCGGCGGTGGGGAAAATGTAGCGGATAATTTCGATCCCAGTACTGTCTTTATGGGAAACGACGGTACCCAAAATTTTATTGGTGATTGGACGCAATTTGGAGAAACAGATGGTGCCACTAACGGGGTAATTCGCGTCGGAAGTGTTGCCAACTTTGCGACTTGTCCAACCGGTGAATGTATGGTCTTCGGGGGGGTGCCCAACGCAAGCATTGACGGCAAAGGCCTTTACCGAGAAATGAATCTGCAAGGGAGCTCTTCTGCTAATCTTTCGCTGAATTATCGCAGACGGACATCTACTGCTGGATCATCAGTCCGTTAGCACACTGATCAGCCAGACGGAGACTACGCTTGTTCGCTTTATCGGGGTCGGAACCGCATCAGCCGAGATCGTATTCGACGACATCAATATTTCGTACGTGGCTACGGCAAGCAGCACCGCCACATTCGTACAGTCTCCAGTTATGGCCGGCCAGCTAATTATTCCCGCCGGGGGGGGTACATCAGTCGAGGCCTTCTATAACGAGGTCATCGGCACCATGCCCACTAGCCCGGACATTGACGCGGTGGTTCGCGTGCAGGGTGGCGCCACCATCGCCAGCCTCACCGGCACCCCAGCCAATGCTGGCGGCAAGTTGACCTGGACCGGGACCACCAACGCCGTGACCGTAGCCGCGGGGGAACAGGTGGAGGTGGAATTCACCACCAACGAGGGTGGCGCAGTCGTCTTCACCATCGAGTACGACAGCGAGACCAAACCTTCCAAGATAGACCTGCCTACAACTACGGTAATCGAGGTGGACTCTCTGGGGGTCTACGACGCCGCCTATCCGGGTGGGACCGCCATCGGCAATACCACCAACGGCCAGACCGTCTATGTGCGCACCACGGTCAGCGATCCTTTCGGCAGCTACGACATCACCGCACTCACGGTGGACATCGACGGCCCGGGTACGGTCTGTGATATCACGGGTCTCGCACTGACTGATTCGGATGTGGTGGATCCTGACCCGATTCTCGGCACCGAAGCGGGCAAGACCTATGAGTATGCCTGGACCACCACTACCTGCGAGGGCGCCTACAACATTTCGGTGGCCGCCGCCGAGGGTTCCGAAGGCACGATTACCGATCAGGACAGCACCGCCTTCTCCCTGACCCAGGAGGATCTTGGGACACCTTGCCTTTTGGATTTCACTTCCGGCAACAACGGCCCGTCAACCACCAGCTACCTGTCGACCGATGATATC
>CAMYOI010000644.1 GCA_947259955.1 uncultured Gammaproteobacteria bacterium | reverse complement strand
ACCCTGCCGCCGCGCCTGCTCAACGATCCGGCGCCGAGCGGCACCGCCAAGGGCAAGGTCTGCGAGCTTGGCAAGATGATCCCAGAATACTACGCAGAGCGCGGCTGGTCTTCCGACGGCGTGCCCACGCCCGAAACGCTCACCCGGCTGGGCATCACGTGATCGTACGCGCTAGATGAAGGTAATGGTCAAGTTGACCGGCGTGTTGGAGGATCATCTTCCGCCCAATAGCAGCAATCCCAGGGAGCTGGACGTCGAAGCGGAAGCGACGCCCTTGGATGTCGTCCGGCATCTGCGCATTCCGGCCGGGAACCGCTACCTGATCGCCGTGAATGGCGACGTGGTGCCGCAAAGCGAGCACGCATCCCGAACGCTGGGCGAGAACGACAGCATTTCCATCATGCCGCCGTTGAAGGGTGGTTAACCCGCATATTGCACCAGTATCCCAAGCAAAGCTGAACAAGTCAGCACCGGGATAGGCCGACCCCGATGACAAACCGTCCTTTTGATCCATCTATCCAAATCGGTGTATGGGTGAAATGGATCAAGGACATAGAAAACAATCACGGCCGGTCTGGTGCAATATGCGGGTTAAGGCAATCAATAGATATTTTTCCTATCCTACCCTCCCTATCTTCTTCCTAACTGGGAGACGTAATAAGTTTTCTGGAGCTGCCGGGAGCGGAGAGCGGATTTTCTAGCTCAAACCATGCTTGTTCAGATCGAGGTCCTGTCCGATGATGGCGATGTTGTCACCGCGCTTCACCTGTCCGGGAGGACGCTTGCACAATAGAAACCCTGATCGTGGGGCATGGGTAATGCACGGAGGCTTGCCCAGATCGTCCGGATAATGCACCTGACCGATAGGACGGCCCGCATCGATCACATCCCACAAATCGACGAAGGATTCGTAGATACCCGAATCCGGCGCCATCACATAGCTTTCCAGATCGGCGACCTCGGCCAGGCGGGACGGTGGCCTGCCCTGGGATTCCGGCGTCTCGATGTCGCCTTCCAACATGCCGAAATGTTTGAGCAGATTACGAAGCCCGGTGGACGTGATCCGAATCGTGGCCGGGTCGACGCGACCTGCGCCGCCGAGTTCCGGCCCGAAATTCAAGATCCCTGCCTGTTCGAAGATCGTACTCAGGATCCCGCTGGAATCCAGGGCCTGATCCACCAGGCTAATCGGTGCGCCGAACGCCCTGACCGCGTCGAAAGGCCGCTGCCTGCGCTCCGGGTCGGGACAGGACCACATCATCATGCTCGGGATGTACTCCAGCGTGTTGCCGCCCGAGTGCAGATCCAGCTGAATGTCGACCAGCGGCAGAAGCACTTGGCACACATAGTGCGCGATCATCTCCGTGATCGTACCGTCCCTGCTCCCCGGGAAAACGCGGTTCATATTGAGGCCGTCGATCGGCGAGCAGCGATTTCCGGACATGATCGCCGGCAGGTTGAGACACGGAATGACGATCAAGCGGCCTTCGATTTGTTCGGCTTCGAGATCACGGATCAGGTTCATCAGGGACACCGGACCCTCGTACTCATCGCCGTGTACTCCGCCGGTTATGAAGAACGTCGGTCCGGTGCCGTGATTGAACACGGCGATCGGTACCGTTACGGTGCCGTAGGCGGATTCGTTGGTCGAGCTCGGCACGGCCAGATGCGATACCTGCTTGCCGGGTTTGTCGTAATCGATGTCGCACCGAATTCTCGACGCTTCCGTCATGACACGCTCTCTCCGCCGCCCGGCACGCAATCGACGCGAGACCTAGCCCCGCATTTCTCAACAGGATCCCGGGTGCGGGCTGGTCCTCTATTCGTTACGGCAGCGGTTCCGATGATCAGTGCGTCCAGCGCCATTATCCTGTTTTGGCTGACGTGGAGCGGGTTGATGTCGATTTCGGCAATCGTCCCGGCAACGTTGCCGCAGAACTTGGCGAAACTCGAAATGACGGCGACCAGGGCATCGAAATCAACCGCTTTCTCGCCTCGCACACCCTCGAGAATCCGATGGATCTTCAGCCCCCTTATTTTGCGTGCGATCTCCTCTTCCGGCGCGTCGGGCAGCAGGGTGAATCGGTCCTTGAGGTACTCGGCGAGGACGCCGCCCGCGCCCACGATGACCAGCGGGTCGAAATGATCGTCGGTTGTCATGCCCAGTATCAATTCACGGTCTTTCGGTACCATGGGTTGAATCAGAGCCTGCTTTCCAAGGCGCTTACCCAGGTCATTATAGGCCGTACGCAGCCCCCCGGCGTCATTGATATGCAGCACCACACCGCCCGCATCCGATTTGTGCAGTATGCCGGGTACGGCGGTCTTGAGCACTACCGGATAGTCTAGTTGTTCCTCGACATGCTTCAGTTCCGACAGGCTGTTGACCAGCTGGCTCCGTACCGTCGGTATGCCGGCTTTGGCCAGCAGCGCCAGTGCCTGGTGCTCCTGTAGCACCCCGCCGGCCAATGTCGTCAGATCGAGGGTGGGATTTGACGCAGCCGTATCCACCTCGCTGTATCTGAAGTCGCGAAAACCGATAACATTATTCAAGGCGTGCAGTCCGTCTCGCGTGC
>CAMYOI010000643.1 GCA_947259955.1 uncultured Gammaproteobacteria bacterium | reverse complement strand
TCGGTCGGACTATTTCGCCTGTCTATATCCGCTGTGATTATCACTTTGATACTACTGACCGGAATTGTGCTGTTCAATCGAATTGAAAGAACCTTTATGGATACCATTTAGGGCGTTTAATAGTCGCAAATGTCAAAGACGGTTATTTCAGTTGAACACCTCAGTAAATATTATAGATTGGGTGTCATTGGCGGTGGAACTTTAAGAGAAGACATAAATCGATGGTGGGGAGTTCTGCGAGGCGGGTCGCAACACTTTGTGCAATTAGAGTCTGAGGACTTCGAGGATCGTAAACAAGGACAAATCTGGGCACTCAGGGACGTAAATCTGGAGGTCAAAGAAGGCGAAATTCTCGGAATCATCGGTCGAAATGGCGCCGGAAAAAGCAGCTTGCTCAAGATACTGTCTCGAATTACCGCGCCCACATCCGGTCGCGCTGTGATCAGTGGGAGAGTAGGCAGCCTTCTGGAGGTAGGCACAGGATTTCACCCCGAACTTACAGGTCGTGAAAATGTGTTTCTAAATGGAGCGATTCTCGGGATGACAAAAGCAGAGGTCGGCAGGAAGCTCGATGAGATTGTGGAGTTTGCGGAAATATCCAAGTTTATCGATACACCTGTCAAACGGTATTCATCAGGGATGACGGTAAGGTTAGCATTTGCAGTGGCAGCCCATCTAGAGCCGGAAATATTGATTGTTGATGAAGTATTAGCGGTGGGAGACGCCGAGTTTCAAAAAAAATGTATAGGCAAAATGGGGGATGTTGCCAATGAGGGTAGGACCATTCTCTTTGTTAGCCACAATATGCGTGCCGTGTCGATGTTGTGCCACAATGGTGTTGTACTTGACTCGGGCAGAATAGTTTACGCCTCCAGCGCCGAGAATGTCGTTCACCATTACCTGAACTTAAATAACAGACAAAATGATTCACATTGGAAAGTTGTGCGTGAAAACAAAGAGAAGAGATGCTTTTTTCAGAACATTAGCGCTCACAACAAGAATGCCGAGGAGACAAGCGCGTTTAGTATGGGTGACGACATCGAGTTGAGAATTGAATTTTATACGAGAAATATTATTGATCGAATCGATATCGGTGTAAGTTTAGAACACAGGGATACTCGTGTTCGAATATTTGGCACAACAACAAAAATTTCGGGTAACACACTGTTAAATGCGAAAGGACGCACAAAAGTACACCTTATTTTTCCAGAAAACCTACTTGCTCCAGGTTCATATTGTTTTACTCTCGCGTTAAGGAAAGAAGAGACGGTCTACCATTTGGTAGAGGCGGCGGTTCACATCGATATTCTACCGGCCAGACATCTAAACCCAGAGTCGGTAAAAGACGTGAACTTTGGATTTGTCTCGATGCCGCATTCATGGGTTTTCAATCAGCGAGTCTTGAATGCTGTAAAGTAAGTTGGCTCTTGTAAATAGACTCAACTATCTTAATGTGGCCAATTCGCTTAGAAGAATGTTTGGCATCGGGTTGGCCCAAAGAATCATGTATATTCTGCACACCACTAAAATGGTTTTTAGTCAACCGGGGTAGACGACAGAACTATGTCGATAAACGGCAAACCCGCACCGCTCGTACAAAGGTGAAAATCGCGGTTACGGTCGACCCGGAGATTCCGGTCCCACCGCAGTACTATGGCGGCATCGAGCGCGTGGTGGATCTGGTGGTACGAGGCTTGGTGGATCGAGGGCATACCCTTACTTTGTTTGCGAACGGTTCATCAAGCGTACCCTGCAGACTGATACCTCTGCCGGGTAGATTCAGTGGACCAATTTCGGATTGCGTCAGAAACACGTGGGCCATAAACTCAAGAATCGCACACGAGAATTTTGACATCATTCACAGTTTTGGCAGGCTCGCTTACTTGTGGCCCTCGCTGATACGAGGTAAGTGTGTGGTTATGACTTACCAGCGATCTATAACCCCGACAAGCGTCAAACTGGGCCTTGTTCTATCGAGAAATAGAGTCAGATTTACCGCAGTTGGAAAACATCTCGTAAAAAATCTCAAGGGCGAATGGAGCATTATCCCGAACGGAGTGGATACTGGCCAATTTAGCTACAATCCGTCTACTGCAAGCAATGCCCCTCTGACGTTCCTTGGCCGGATCGAACATATTAAAGGTGTCCATCTGGCAGTTGAAGTGGCAAAGCAAAGTTGCAGAAAACTAATTATCATGGGAAACGTAGAACCCAGGCACAAAGATTACTTTGACGAAAGAATCCGACCCCACATCGATAGTGAGAAGGTTGTTTTCATGGGTGCGGTGGACGACGCCACGAAAGGCAGGCTGCTTAGAAATTCGGCGGCCCTCCTGATGCCGGTGTTGTGGGACGAACCCTTCGGAATTGTAATGGTTGAAGCATTGGCTTGCGGAACACCAGTAATTGGGCTAAGCAGAGGAAGTATACCGGAAGTTATAGATCACGAAATCACGGGATTCGTGTGCAAAGATTGCAAGGAAATGATTGAGGCGATTGGACGATTATCGAGTATATCCCGAGGCACATGTCGAACCGTAGCTGAAGAACAATATGATAGCGCTGTAATGGTAAACGCTTATG
>CAMYOI010000642.1 GCA_947259955.1 uncultured Gammaproteobacteria bacterium | reverse complement strand
TGGGGCATGAAGCGGACACGCGGAACTCCACGCGTTGGGCAGTGAGTTCGTCCGAGTTTCGGGGCTTGGTAGCCGGATAGCAAGAGCGAGTAGGTATGGTCGTCAAGCGAACATCTGATCGGTGGTCAGCGTCAATCTGCATTCTTCGCTCAATGTCCCGCGCGACCCGTGCCATTCACACGGGTGGCCCTCCAACGCTCCGATTCTGCCCCAAACTCTCGGCCGTCTCTCAGTCTCGCGCGGCCTGGGTTAAGAGGTGTTGGCTTCGCTCTTTCGGTCGCAACCTACCGGGGTTGGGAACGGTAGCTTAAATCCCCGTGAAGCGAAACTCGGTTGCTTCAGCTTAACGAAGACAATCGGAGCGAATATGACAGCCAAGTTTACGTTCAAGTCGACGCAGGGCGGCAGCAGTGACGCCGCTGTCGAAGATAACGAGAGTTTTGAGGCTCGTTATCTTAGACAGGTATTTCAATCCAGCATCGGTGATGGGTACATGAAACAGCCGAAGCTCCGTCAGAGCATTGAATTCGGCGATCGCCTTGAGCGACTCGTCGTCAATTGCCGCCTTTTCAATGCGCAAGTCGTCAAGCTTTGGCAGTAACTTCAGACAAACGATTCCCGCATTGCTGATATTGGTCTTCTCCAATTCAACCTGATTCAGATTGCGGAGCTGCGCGATGCACAGCAATCCACGATCGGTAACCGTGCGACCGGTGAGCGAAATTCTCTCCAAGTGCCGAAGCGGTTCACATGCTGCAACGGCAGTCAGTTCTTTGAGTGTCGGGTTTTCCAGGCCGAGGTGAAACGGCTTCCCTTCAATCATCGCGAGCCCCCCGCGACGCTTGGCGATCTGACGAATTGTCTTGAGCGGAACGCCTGCTGCACCTTCCGATTTCGAACTCTTCTGTTGCTTCGTTACCCGTTTGTCGCGCGTTGGCTTACTCAACGGTTTGGGTTTGTTGCCAAGCTTTTTCAGCAGGCGGTTGATGCTCGCCTTCCAAGCGACGTCCCCCGACCAAAGGTCTTTCAATTCCGACTCCGTTCCGATCCGTTCGACGGCCTGTCGAGCAAGGTCGATGTGCTTCGGGCCAGGAGTGAATTGTTTCTCGCTCAACCACGAAGTGACAGCGTCCGGTAAACCGCCGCAAGGAAAACCCATGCCGGCGGCAAGGGTCTCCGCGGCTGCCAGCGCCTCAGCGCACTGGTCGGCTTCCAGAACTTCCCCAGGCCCTGCCTTGATGACGGTTCGCAGCGGGCGCGTGAGAAAATGCACCGTCCCGCTACTGGCGAGCTGGTCAACCCAATCTTCCGCGACGTCATTTTCAAATACGGCTTCGCCCCATGCTCCCATGACGACGGCTCCCTACGACCCGCAACTGCGGGCTCGATGCTGTATCGTTCGCGCAGTTGCTGACAAATCTCTCCATTCGTGCTGGCGAACTGCGTGACCTGATTATACGCCGAAACACATGAAATCGCGTCCAAGAAACCACTGCAAGCCTGCCCACACGTTCACGAGCCGATGAGCCGACATTGCAACGCAAGTTGAAGTGACAGTCAGAATGCCAAGTTGCCGCACGGGCAATGAAGTCCCATCCATTACCGGCATTTCTGAGAGCGTTCGAACCGAGTGTGCCCCGGCCTGATCGCCACCGTTACTGATACCCACAAGCCCGCCTTTGTCTCCGCCATTCTCCGGAGCGGTCTCTCATTCGCCGCTTCCGGTTCACGACTTGGCTCGGCCTAATCTTCGTCTAATGCTGCGCAAGCTTCACTTTGGCCAGATGGACACACAGTTTGCCATTGTGCGTCGCATGGTAACTTACCCATAGGTGCCGGTCGTGGTACGCGAGGCCAGCGATTTGACGGTGGAAAGCGGTTTGACTGAGGTTTTTGACGGCTACGGGCAGTTTGAGGAATTCCCTGAGTTTCCCGGTTGAAAGTTCCAACTCACAGAGCGCAATGCAGTCCTTCTTGTCGCTCAATCCAACAGCGGCGATGATTTGCCCCTCCGGCAAACGGAGCAGTTTAGGGACGCAGAGCGGCGCGTCGATTCTTTTCCATTTCCAATCCGTGTACGGCGCGTCGGCCGTCCCCAGCAAACCGGCTTGAAACTGTCGACCAAATTCCCACCCTCGCGCCACCGGGTTGGCGGCTTGTCGACTCACGACGCAGTGAGCTCGATCACCATCGAAAATGATCGCCGCATCATCGGGAATGTACTCGACCGTCTCTTGAAAGAGAGTTTGGAAACTCATTCCATCCTTGCTGGAAAGGAGCTGGATCGTTGAGGCATTGCCGTCGTGAGTACCATGGGCATACTTGAGGGCAATTCCGTTGTTCCACACGTCGCGGCTGTACACAAAATGGTTACGACCAATACGCTTCCGCTCGCTCCAAGTGCGTCCATCATCGCTAAACCACGCGAACGTCCGCATACCCAGCGCAGAGACCTTCAACTTGACGTCTGAGCGAATAGTGAACGCAGGATCGTACCGGTAACTTTTTTTTGGGATCGGACCGTCGAGCAAAGCCACTGATTCCCATTGGGTGCCATCCTTCGAGGAGATGACGCGCAGGGCAGC
>CAMYOI010000641.1 GCA_947259955.1 uncultured Gammaproteobacteria bacterium | reverse complement strand
CAACAGGCAACGCTGGCGCGATCGCTGTCCAGAAAACTGGGCCGCAAGGTCAGCCTTCAGGTAATCGAGAATCCGGATCTCATAGGTGGGGCCGTCCTGAGGGCAGGCGACATGGTTATCGACGCATCGGTCAAGGGCAGCCTGCAGAAGCTGGCAGCCAATCTTGCCCGCTCATGAACTAATAAACGAGCATTGAGGATTAATACATGACCACTCAACTGAATCCTTCCGAAATCAGTGAGCTGATTAAAGAGCGGATCAAGAGCTTCGAGGCCGTTGCGGAAGCGCGCACGGAAGGAACCGTAGTCAGCCTGACCGACGGCATTACCCGAATCCACGGGCTGGCCGACGCCATGCAGGGCGAAATGCTCGAGTTCCCCAACGAAACCTATGGCCTGGCGCTGAACCTGGAACAGGATTCGGTGGGAGCGGTTATCCTGGGCGATTACGAGCACATCATCGAGGGCGACACCGTCAAATGCACCGGCCGGATCCTGGAGGTCCCGGTGGGCGAGTCGCTGATGGGCAGGGTGGTAGACTCGTTGGGCGTTGCCATCGATGGCAAGGGGCCCATCGAGGCCGAGGGATCTTCGCCCATCGAGAAAGTAGCCCCTGGCGTCATTACCCGGCAGTCCGTATCCCAGCCGGTGCAGACCGGTCTCAAGTCCATCGACTCCATGGTGCCGGTCGGCCGCGGCCAACGTGAATTGATCATCGGCGACCGCCAGACTGGGAAAACTGCCGTGGCGATCGACACCATTATCAATCAGAAAGGCAAGGACCTGATCTGTATCTACGTCGCCATCGGTCAGAAAGCCTCCAGCGTCGCCAATGTGGTGCGAAAGCTGGAAGAGCACGGGGCCATGGAACATACCATCGTGGTTGCCGCGACCGCGTCGGAATCCGCCGCCATGCAGTACATCGCACCGTATTCCGGCTGCGCCATGGGCGAGTATTTCCGCGACAAGGGCCAGGATGCGCTGATCATCTACGACGATCTGACCAAGCAGGCCTGGGCTTACAGACAGGTGAGTCTGCTGCTGCGTCGTCCTCCCGGCCGTGAGGCCTACCCGGGCGACGTCTTCTATCTGCATTCCCGGCTGCTGGAGCGCGCCGCGCGGGTGAATCCGGAGTACGTCGAGAAGATGACCAACGGCGAGGTGAAGGGCAAGACCGGCTCTCTCACCGCCCTGCCGATTATCGAAACCCAGGCCGGGGACGTGTCGGCGTTCGTCCCCACCAACGTGATCTCGATCACGGACGGCCAGATCTTTCTCGAGTCGGATTTGTTCAATGCCGGTATTCGCCCTGCGATCAACGCCGGGCTGTCGGTGTCCCGCGTTGGCGGCGCGGCACAGACGAATTTGATCAAGAAACTCGGCGGCGGCGTTCGCCTGGCACTGGCCCAGTACCGTGAACTCGCGGCATTCTCGCAGTTCGCGTCGGACCTGGACGAGGCCACCAGAAAACAGCTGGAACGCGGGCAGCGGATTACCGAGGTCATGAAGCAAAAGCAGTATTCGCCCATGTCCGTCGCGGAAATGGCGCTGGCCCTGTTTGCGGCCGACCAGGGTTATCTGGACGACGTCGAGGTGACCAAGGTGGTCGACTTCGAAGCGGCCATGCAGTCCTTCATCAAATCTGAACACCCGGAAATCGTCGCAAAGATGATGGAGACATTGGAGTACAGTGACGAGGTCCAGGAAGGCCTCCACGCCGCATTGAAAGATTTCAAGGAGAAAGGGTCGTGGTGATCGAGCCGCAAACACCACCGTATTACGGATTTCGGGTATAGATTATGGCCGGCGCAAAAGAGATTCGCACCAAGATCAAGAGCATCCAGAATACTCAGAAGATCACCAAGGCGATGGAGATGGTGGCGGCCAGCAAGATGCGCAAATCCCAGGATCGCATGAATGCGGCGCGGCCCTATAGCGACAAGATCTACAATGTGGTGGCGCATCTGGCCCACGCCAGCACGGAGTACAATCACCCGTTCCTGGTTGAACGGGAGACCAAGCGCGTTGGTTACCTCATCGTCTCGTCAGATCGCGGATTGTGCGGCGGCCTGAACACCAATCTGTTCAGGGCGGCAATCAATGACATGGAAAAAAGGCAGAAGGAGGGTGCCGAAATCAGCCTGAGCATTATCGGCTCCAAGGCACTGGCCTTTTTCAAGCGCTTCGGGTTGAAAATAGTTTCCGAGGTTTCGCACATTGGAGATACCCCCTCGCTTGTGGACCTGATCGGATCCGTCAAGGTCATGCTGGACGCCTACGAGGACGGCGAGCTTGACCGGGTGGACTTCGTCGTCAATCAATTCGTGAACACCATGACGCAGAAGCCCACCGTGTTTCAGCTGCTGCCGCTGATCCCCGCCGAAGATGACGCGCTCAAGCAGAAGCACTGGGATTATCTGTACGAACCCGATGCCAAGGAAGCGCTCACTATGATATTGCCCCGCTACATCGAGGCGCTCGTGTATCGGGGGGTGGTGGAGAATATCGCCTGTGAGGGTGGAGAATATCGCCTGTGAGCAGGCTGCGCGGATGGTCGCAATGAAATCCGCAACGGACAATGCCGGCAATCTGATCGATGAGTTGCAGCTGATCTATAACAAGGCGCGCCAGGCCGCGATCACCCAGGAGATTTCCGAGATCGTCGGCGGCGCGGCTGCGGTATAAGAGATTTTGGTACGAGGCAATACCTTGGTACTGATGAAAAACCATTCGCGGCAAGGTGCTGCGTCTACAACAGAAAGTATTCAGGATATAGAGGTACGATAAATGAGTTCTGGCAACATTGTTGAAATCATCGGCGCGGTTGTCGATGTCCAGTTTCCAAGGGATTCTGTGCCCAAGATCTACGATGCACTAATGATCGAGGAGGGGGGGTTAACCCTAGAAGTACAACAGCAGCTCGGTGACGGTGTCGTGCGTACCATCGCGATGGGCTCGAGCGACGGTCTGCGGCGCGGATTGCAGGTTTCCAATACGGGAGCAAGCATCATGGTACCTGTGGGCGAGGCCACTCTAGGCCGCGTAATGAACGTGCTGGGCGAGCCCGTGGACGAAGCCGGCCCCATCCCGACCGACGAACGCCTGCCTATTCACCGCAAGGCGCCGGCCTATGCCGATCAGGCAGCCAGCGTGGAAATCCTGGAAACCGGTGTCAAAGTCATCGATCTGATCATGCCCATCGCCAAGGGCGGCAAGATCGGGTTGTTCGGCGGCGCCGGCGTCGGTAAGACCGTGACGCTGATGGAGCTCATCAACAACATTGCCAGTGAACACGGCGGTTTCTCCGTGTTTGCCGGTGTCGGTGAACGTACCCGTGAGGGCAACGACTTCTATCACGAAATGAAAGAAGCCGGGGTGTTGAGCAAGGTTGCCCTGGTTTACGGGCAGATGAATGAGCCGCCGGGCAACAGGCTGAGGGTTGCGTTGACGGGGCTGACCATGTCCGAGTTTTTTAGGGACGAGGGCCGCGACGTGCTGCTGTTTATTGATAATATCTATCGTTACACGCTGGCCGGTACCGAGGTGTCCGCGCTGCTCGGCCGCATGCCGTCGGCGGTGGGCTACCAGCCAACCCTGGCCCAGGAAATGGGTGTACTGCAGGAGCGGATTACATCGACGCGGACGGGATCGATCACCTCCTTCCAGGCGGTGTACGTTCCCGCGGACGACCTGACCGATCCGTCGCCCGCGACCACGTTCGCGCATCTCGACGCTACCCTGGTGTTGTCGCGGCAAATCGCGGAGTTGGGCATCTATCCAGCGGTGGATCCGCTGGATTCCACCAGCCGCCTGCTCGATCCGCTGGTCATTGGTCAGGAGCACTACGATACCGCCCGGGCTGTTCAGGGTACTTTGCAGCGCTATAAGGAGCTGCGCGACATCATCGCCATCCTGGGCATGGACGAATTGTCGGATGACGATAAGCAGATCGTAGCACGGGCGCGAAAAATCCAGCGTTTCCTGTCACAACCATTTACCGTTGCCGAAGCGTTCACCGGCCAGTCCGGCAAGTACGTGAACCGAAAAGACACCATCCGTGCGTTCAGGATGATCGTCGACGGGGAAATGGATCAATACCCGGAGCAGGCGTTCTACATGGTTGGCCGCCTCGATGAAGTGCCGGAGAAAGCGAAGACCGTAACTTAGGATCGAGGTACAAACGAAATGGCGATGACCCTGCATGTTGATATTGTCAGTGCCGAGGAAGAGATTTATTCGGGCGCGGCAAATGTTGTCCATGCGCCGGCTCAGATGGGGGAGGTGGGCATTTATCCCCGCCATGCACCCTTCCTGGCCCAGCTAAAACCGGGAGAAGTAAGGGTCGAAACTTCCGCAGGCGAGGAGCTGTTCTTTTTCGTCTCAGGCGGAATGATCGAGGTGCAGCCGCATGTGGTGACAATCCTGTCTGATACTGCGATCCGGGCCAAGGATCTGGATGAGGCCCAGGCGTTGGAGGCCGAGAAAAGAGCCAGGCGGGCGATGGAAACCGCAGATTCCGATATGGAGTTTGCCACGGCCAAGGCCGAGCTTGCGCAGCAGATGGCCCAGTTAAGAGCGATCCAGAAGCTGCGTCAACGCTAGTCCGTCCGGCCTGCAAATCTCTCCCTGGCTGCCAGGCTGCGCCTGAGGTGGTGCGAATTATGCACCGGTTGATGCTATAGTTTTCGCATGATCCGGCCTGCAAATCTCTCCCTGGCTGCCAGGCTGCGCCTGAGGTGGTGCGAATTATGCACCGGTTGATGCTATAGTTTTCGCATGAGCGATTCACACGCCCCGCCCCTCGAAGTCATCGTCCTTGCTGCGGGCAAGGGTACGCGCATGCACTCTGATACGCCGAAGGTTCTGCATGAACTGGGGGGTGAGCCTCTATTGGCCCACGTATTGAGATCGGTGCGGAAACTACAGCCCCGGGCCCTGCACGTCGTCCTCGGTCACGAGTCTGAGCGAGTGCGAAACCGATTCGCGAAGGAAGAGGTGCAATGGATCGTACAGCAGAAGCAGCTGGGCACCGGACACGCGGTAAAGACCGCGTTGCCGCGCACCACCGCGGGCAGTACGGTGCTGGTGGTATATGGGGATATCCCGCTGATCGGAGTGGACGAGCTTTCCGCATTGATCGATCGCATCGGATCGAGTGATATCGCGCTGCTGACAGCGGAATTCGCGAATCCACGGGGATACGGGCGGATAGTCAGAAATGGAAGCGGCAACGTAGTCGAAATCGTCGAGCAGAAAGACGCGAATTCCGAACAGCTGGCACTGACCGAAATCAATACCGGATTCATCGCTGCCAACCGTGAC
>CAMYOI010000640.1 GCA_947259955.1 uncultured Gammaproteobacteria bacterium | reverse complement strand
AAGAGAGATGGCCCGGGAAGCCTGATCCCGGAGCAGCTCCAACAACCAGGAAAGAGTTCTCATGCGCAGCCACGAGTGTGGAACAGTTGAAACATCGTTGATCGACCAGGTCGTTTCCGTGTGCGGCTGGGCGCACAGGCGCCGCGACCACGGGGGCGTGATCTTTATCGATTTACGCGACCGGACCGGGTTGGTGCAGGTGGTCGCCGACCCCGACGAAAAAGAGGCCTTCGAACTCGCCGACGCCGTGCGCGGTGAATTTGTCCTCCGGATTACGGGGCGTGTTCGCAGACGCCCCGAGGGTACGGTGAACCCGGAGCTTGCAACCGGGGAAGTCGAGATCTATGCACGGCAGGTGGAAATTCTGAATCGCGCCGAACCGCTGCCTTTCCAGCTCGATGAAGACGACGTCAATGAGGCGGTGCGACTGAAGTATCGTTACGTCGATCTCCGCCGCCCTTCGATGCAACGCAATCTTCGTCTTCGGCACGACGTGATCCGGGAGTTCAGGTCATTCCTGGAGGATCGAGCATTCACCGAGGTTGAGACTCCGGTGCTTACCAGATCCACCCCGGAGGGGGCAAGGGACTATCTCGTCCCCAGCAGAACCCACCCCGGACAGTTTTTTGCGCTGCCCCAATCACCTCAGCTGTTCAAGCAGTTGCTGATGGTGTCGGGGCTGGAACGTTACTATCAGATTGCGCGGTGTTTTCGGGATGAGGATCTGCGCGCGGACCGTCAGCCGGAATTCACGCAGCTCGACATAGAGACGTCGTTTATGGGTGAAAAGGAGATCACGGATCTCATGGAAGAAATGATGCGCGCGGTATTCGATTCTGTTCTCGGTGTCCGGCTTGCCGATCCGTTTCCGACACTGCGTTATACCGAGGCGGTGGAACGCTATGGAACCGACCGTCCTGACCTGCGCAACCCGCTGCAACTTACCGAAGTTACGGGCCTGATGCGCGAGGTCGAGTTCAAGGTATTCTCCGGTCCGGCCAAAGCCGAAGATGGCAGGGTGGCGGCGCTGTGCGTCCCCGAAGGTGGAAAGTTGACGCGTCAGCAAATCGACCAGTATACGGAGTTCGTCAAACAGTTTGGCGCCAAAGGCCTTGCCTATATCAAGGTGAACGAGACCGGCAAAGGCCGGGACGGACTGCAGTCTCCCATAGTCAAGTTCCTTCCTGATGATGTGTTGGCCGGAATCCTGGAACGAACGGACGCGGCTCCGGGAGACCTGATATTTTTTGGCGCGGACAAGGCCCGGATAGTGAACGACAGCCTGAGTTCGTTGCGGGATGAACTCGGCCACGCAATGGGTCTGATCACGGCAGATTGGGCGCCGCTGTGGGTGGTGGATTTTCCGCTTTTCGAGTTCGATGCCGATGCCGGGCGGTGGATTTCTCTGCATCACCCGTTTACCTCACCCAAAGAAGAGGACATCGAACACCTCGAAAGCGAGCCCGGCCGGGTGTTGTCGAGGGCCTACGATATGGTGCTCAACGGCACCGAGATCGGGGGCGGGTCGATCCGTATACATCGACGGGACCTGCAGCAGAAAGTGTTTGCCGCGTTGGATATCGATCAGCAGGAATCCCGCGAAAAATTCGGATTTCTTCTGGATGCGCTGCAGTACGGAGCGCCCCCGCACGGCGGGATCGCATTTGGCCTGGACAGAATCGTGGCCATGATGGCCGGTGCGGATTCGATTCGAGACGTCATCGCCTTTCCGAAGACGCAGAAAGCGTCCTGCCTCATGACGGAGGCGCCGGGTCGGGTGGACAGCAACCAGTTGCGCGATCTGCACATCAGGCTGCGCAGAAGAGAAGCCCCCGCTTGATTGAATCGCGGCGAGGGCGCCACTCCCACCGGGTTGTCGAGGTCATCGATTCTCTCGTAGGAGGCGCGCCCCGCGCCGATCGATTGCGGCGAGCACGTAAGCCCCGGCCTCCGGCGGCATCCGCTTAGCCATGGCCGGGTACAAAAGGCCCGAATCCGTCCTGGTGGTCGTTCACGACCCGGACGGTAGATTTCTGCTGCTCAAGCGGTCGGATATCGACGATTTCTGGCAGTCGGTCACTGGGAGCCTGCATTGGGGGGAGAGCGCAGCGCACGCCGCAGTGAGAGAACTGCAGGAGGAAACCGGTATCGTCGGCCCTAATCTGCGGGACTGGTGTCACAGTGCGACGTTCCGGATTCTCGACGAATTCAGGCCCAGATACGAACCCGAAACGTCGCACAACCTCGAGCATATGTTCTCGATTGAGGTCGATCGCAATCAGCCCGTCCGCCTCGATCCCAATGAACATGCGGCCTACACGTGGAAGCCTGTGTCCGAAGCCGAGGAATTGGTCTGGTCCTGGTCCAACCGTGACGCCATCGCGGCGGTAGCAAAGAAATACCGCTGGCTCTAGCCCGCATTTCTCACCAGGCGGCTATGGAATCTCGTTAAGCATTGCAAACATTGAGGTCTATTTGATGTTGCTGTTGAATATTCCAATTTGGAGCTGATTATCAAAAGTACAGTTTGCAAAGGGGGTCGACCTCTCCCGTCGCTGACTTGTCCATCTTTGCCTGGGCTTGGTCTTCACTCGGACC
>CAMYOI010000639.1 GCA_947259955.1 uncultured Gammaproteobacteria bacterium | reverse complement strand
GCTCGGACCGTATATGCAGATTGTGGGCGAATACCAGAAGTCACTGGAAAAATATCCCAATCCACCAGCCTTCAGCATGACAAAATTTGCGAAGTAACGAGGGCAAAAAAGCGTCGCATGCTGCGCCGGGGACCATCCTCGGCGCAGAAGTGCCGTCGGAACACGCCATGCCTCAGAAGACCGGCACGTGGCGTGATGGGACCAAAACACGCTCAGGTGAAAGCCTAATCTGAAGAAAGAAACGATCCCTGCCTGATCGCAGGGGTGTCGGTTGTCACGGCTTTTCCGGTCGTCGGGGCACCCATTTTCCGGAGTGGGCCTCGACGGACGTCCCAGCAAATACAAGGAGAACTCACATGACATACACCACAAGAGATGCGCTTGGACCCTTTGGCTTGCGAATGGGGTTGCGCCTGATAACCACGGTTTGCGGTATCGCGGTCGCCTCGGCGGCCCTCGCACAGCAGGAAAAACCCAACGTCGTGCTGATGCTGTCAGACAACGTTGGCTACGGAGATATCGGCGCCTTTCAGGGCGGCGCGATCCGGGGAACTGCTACCAGCGCGTTTTGCGCCAAACTCAACTTGGGAGACGAAAGATAAGCGTTGAGATGAAATTTCCAAAGAAAATTGTTCTTACAAGCATTCTAGCGGTGGGCGCAGTGATGTCTGCAGCGTCTATATCCCATGCACAGGATGCCGATGCCGCCTTTGCTGCTGTCATGGGTGACCTTCCCGATGGTTATGTCGCGCCCGAAGCTCTGCCTAATAGTCTGGTTTTAGTGCCGACCGCACCTCAGTACGGATCAGCCCGCAAGGCTGCGGACGAAGCTACGGCTGCCGCCGCGATAGAAATTCAGGGCACGGTTCGTTTTGATTTGGCGAGAAGGGATGCAAATTTGCATTTTCCTGAAGCAACAGATGCCTTCGCCTGTGCGCTTGGTGCGCGGATTACTGTCGAAGATACGCCGCGACTACAGCAACTTATGGTTCGGTCTCTGGTTGATGCTGGGCTTTCCACCTATAAAGCCAAGACGGAATACAAGCGCAAGCGTCCTTTCATGGAGAACGGAGCGCCCATTTGTACGCCGGATGACGAGGAGAAATTGCGCACTGATGGTTCTTATCCGTCCGGGCACACGGCGGTCGGATGGGCTTGGGCTCTAATCTTGTCAGAACTCGCGCCGGATCGCACTGATGCATTGTTAGCGCGGGGCATCCAATTTGGCGAAAGTCGGATCATTTGCAATGTGCATTGGCGCAATGATGTGACGACAGGGCGCTTGATGGGCGCGTCTGCGGTTGCCCTTATGCATGCAAATCCAGAGTTTATCGCTGACATGAAGCCTGCAAAAGCCGAGTTGGCCGCAGCTCCGCCACTTTCCGGTGTCGATTGTGCGGCTGAGGCAGAGGCTCTCAAGATCTGGTCATCGCCGTTGGCAAGGTGATCGACCCGGCATAGGGCGAGCGGCCCCAGATTGGCGCGGAATGACCAAAAGGCAAATTCGCGTTGTGCTGGAATGATTCTCAGATGTCCGGGCCGTCCTGGCGCCGGATCGACTAATAAAGGACGCAGACTATGCGGAAAACACGCAACATTTACACTGCCGCGTACCTGGCAGCCCTTTTGCTTGCTGCAACTGCGTTGCCCGGAGCGGCGCAGGGAACAGACGCTGCATCTCTAGCGCAGGCCAACAATCCTCTCGCTGCGTTCAAGACGTTCAATTTGCAAAACCAGTACAACGGTTCTCTGACTGGAACAGATTCAACTGCCAATTCATTCTTTCTGCGAGGCGCTCTACCGGTTTCCGCCTTTGGAGGAGATTGGCTGGTACGTGCTACTTTGCCCATCAACGATTTTCCCGATGCCTTCAACGGTGGAAAAACCAACGGACTTGGAGACTTCAACGTCTTCGCAGCTTATCTGATGGATACTGGTAACCCCAACCTTAGCTTTGGCATCGGGCCACAATTCACGGCTCCGACCGCAACCGAGGATGCGACAGGGTCCGGGAAATGGTCGGCAGGTCTGGCCAACGTGTTGTTCAATACGGCCACACCTGGATTTCAGTGGGGGTACCTGTTGACGTGGCAGGCCAGTTTTGCGGGCGACAGCGACCGCGCTGATGTCAATTCAGGTGCATTTCAACCTTTGTTAATCAAGTAATTGGGCAATGGCTGGTACCTGAGATCAACAGCGATCTGGACCTACGACTTTGAGACTGACAACTACAACATCCCGATTGGATTTGGTGCAGGGCGTGTGGTCAAGAAACCAAATGTCACCATCAACTATTTTGTCGAACCGCAATGGTCGGTCGCTTCCCGAGGCAATGGCCAAATGGACTGGGGCGTATTTGCTGGCGTCAACTTTCAGTTTGCCAAATAGTATAAATGGAGACACCGATGCATAAGGTTTTGACAGCCGCCCTTCTTGTTTCGACTTGCCTGACCACCAGCGCCTTGGCTCAGGAGGCCCAGCCTGTTGGCGATTTGTTCACCAACCCCGGTGCACCACAGACCAGCAGCGATTTCCGATCCGCGCCGATGAGCATAGATACCGACTTCGGTAAAATGGAATTCGTTGGCGGTGGATTCCC
>CAMYOI010000638.1 GCA_947259955.1 uncultured Gammaproteobacteria bacterium | reverse complement strand
CATCCGCTCCCATTAGCTCGCTAGTGCTTCGCGAATGCGCCTTGAATTCGGATGCTTGTCGCTTCGCTGAATGTCACAGAATTTACGACGGGGTACACTGGAAATAAATCTCTCTGCAAATTGTTCCAGTTCTTCTTCTGTATAAGGCGTTTTTCGGTCATTTGCAGAATTCATCCAAGGTGACTCCCAAGCGATAGAGTTTTTTTCAATGTTTTTGTCTGCTTTTTTCTTCATGGTGCTTCGTGCTTGCTTGATAGTTAAATGAACGGTCCGCCCAGCTCGTATATCAACAACATCCTTGCCATCCTCATTATCTTGGAAAGTATCTTGGCAGCGGTGGCTTGCATGGTAGTTAAGCTTCTACTCATCAAGGATATACGGAACCGTTACGTGTTGAAAGTTGTATACATAATGAATGGACGAAGATCGCCGCTTCCTGTTTCGTGCGGCGCAACAAATCCCACACTTAGACCTGGGATATCAATGGCCGCTTAGCTCTGGCACAAGAGACATAGATTCTAATCTTGTTGCATTGCAGCAGTTTTGGCCGGAGTCAACCCTAACCAGCCATTCGCCGCCGAACGTTGAGTTCAGGGCTGCTGTTCACGGCGTCCCCCTGCAATGCCTGGTTCGGTCTTTCTTCCTCAGATAACGAAGTTCCTTAACAAGTCTATGTTCGGCGTATCTATAGAGGTTTTTGCTGTCAGTTCTTGGAACTCGCGAGCGAGATCTTCCATCTCGTCTCGAGCAGCCCTTGCGTGCATACCAAAAGCCACCTCCGCGAACTTGCTTTCAAGCAACCCCTTTAAAGCCATCATGCTCATGAACTCTGGCAGCCAGTAGAACAGGTTGTACTGGAAGGGCTGGCGCTTCTTGAATCCGAGCGCCCTGAGCACACGCCCTCCCTCCTTGGCTGCTCGGACCAATGCACGAAGCGTTTCCTTGTCTTTCGCGGCTTGATAGCTATGGCTATCGTGCTTGTATAGGGCGCCGACAAGCGGGCTGATCCGTGCAACATGATATTTGAGCCATCCGTCAACGTCAGGAGTCAGATCGACCGGGACTCCAGCAGATTCAAAGAGACTTTTGACCGCCAACGTTCTCTCTTTGATCCGACCATCGAGCTCGCCAATGGTTATGGCCCTCCGCTTTCCCGTTGGCTTCTTTCGATCGGCATAGTGGACGACTTGCTCACGAATCCCGCCGCCCGCACCCGGGAAGCCGAAAAGTACCTTCTCGACTGGCAAGTGCTTCACATACTCATCGAAGCCCAGTGCGTTATTACCCATGAACAGGATATTCTCAACGCCGGGGCTCGCCGCGAGAATCTCGAAGACCGGGAGAAGTTTGTTCTTTCTTATACACACTACCACCAGGTCGTATTCATCATCCGCCTTCAGCTCGTTCACCAATTTGACTCGCGACGAGTACTCTTGACCAGTAAGTTCATTTTTTAAGACCAGGCCTTTTTGTTTGAGCCAGTCATGCCGGTCGCCGCGGGCAAGAACAGTCACATCAACGCCTGCGTGGTGGAGCAGGTGTGCATAGACAGATCCAATAGGCCCAGCGCCGAAGAACAGGATTCTCATTAGTATCTCTTCGTGCTGTTATGGGTCAATCGCGCTTTCCTGATAATACTACGGAATGCGATGTTATACGGAAGCGAGCAGTGATCAGCAGCAGCGAATAATCGTCATTTTTCTCACTGCAAGTGCCATTGCCGGAGGTTCGTCGGTCCGGTGACCCAGAGGTCTTCTTTTGGTCGCTCAGCGACTGATGAGCCGTTGGATTTCATGAACGGCTGACCCCTCTAGAGCGGTCGCCGGGTGCGAGATACTGATCCGGCGCTGATCGACCAGTTGCCGTCATTCGTGTATACAGTCTTTTTGCTCTCAGAAGACCTAATGAGCATCATCACATTCAGATAACATGGCCTCACCTCGAGTCGATACAGCGATTCAATTGTCAGACGGACGACGATTAGGTTATGCCGAGTACGGTGAAGAGACGGGTATTCCTATCTTCCTTTTCCACGGGCTTCCGGGTTCCCGTCTTGCGTGGGGCCTCTTGCCCGGCCATCCGTGCCGGTCAGACCTGCGAATTGTTGCGCCAGATCGCCCGGGTTATGGTGGATCAGACCCCAAACCAGGCCGTACTCTTTTGGACTGGGCGGATGACGTGATGGAACTCGCAAATGCGCTAGAGATACAGAAGTTCGCGATCATCGGTGTATCAGGCGGTGGCCCCGGGGGGTTGGCTTGCGCTTGGAAGATGCCAGAACGTGTTGTCTGCGCAGGTGTGGCCTCGTCCGCTGCGCCCACCGACGCTCCCGGTGTCTTCGAAGGCATGAGTTTGACGAACCGTTTTTTCATGAAGCTCGCGTGGCGTGTGCCCTGGCTGTCCACGCTCAACGTTCGGCTTTTGGGATCGGTCATTCGGCGCAATCCTGCCCGTTACATCGACACTATGAAGTTCAAAGTGCATGACGTTGACAAAGCGATTCTCGCTCGCCCATCAGTCCATGAAATGCTGGTAACAGACTTTGCCGAGGCTTTACGAGGCGGCACGCAGGGCATGGTGGACGACATGACCGCCAACCACG
>CAMYOI010000637.1 GCA_947259955.1 uncultured Gammaproteobacteria bacterium | reverse complement strand
AACCCACGAGAAGGTATACAACGTGTCCTGGTCCGATGGCCGCAAGCTGGACAGTAAAGGTGAACTACCAGCGGTTGGCAACACAGTAGATATCAAGAACGCCAACTGGACCAATACCATTGGTGCTTCCGAGTTAGCTACCGTGTGGACCGATCCGGCTTTCGATCCCAGGCAGCGTGCCTTCTACTATGCTCGCGTGCTGGAAATTCCAACACCACGCTGGATAGTGTATGACGCCTTCCGTTACGGCGTAGAGATTCCCAAAGGTGCAACCACCATTGGCCAGGAGCGAGCCTATACCTCACCCATCTGGTATACATCAAAAAGCTGAACTGGAAACGCCAGGGTCTTGCGGCTGTTAGTTGCCGCAAGACCCGTTTCGATGAATTAAATTCAGTTGCTAATCATGGGTGTCTAAATAAAGGACGCGCTGCATGAAAAATATACCCGTCACACGCGCAAGTTACCTGATGGAGTTTACTCGCTGGCTGCGCAAAATTGGCGCGCCCGTCGACAGTGAACTTGCCCGTGCTCGGTTGCCAGTATTTTTTGAGGACACCCCCGATGCCTATATCAGCCTGAATCTGGTGGTGGTGTTTTTGATGCGCAATGCGACGAAAGAAAGCGTACACGACCTTGGTTTTTCCGCCGGCTGGCAAACCCGCTTTGACAATTTCACCCCAATCATGAAGCACGCCCTGCAAAATGCACCTGGTACCAGGGCGCGTATCGAGAATTTTATTCGCTTTGTACATCTGGAAGACAACACGGTTAAAGCATCCATGAAACGCGAGGGTAAAGCTGTGCGCGTTTGTATCAGTGGTGATTACCCAGAACTGGATTTGCAGATTACAGAGTGGCAGCAAATAAAAGCATTAATCGAAGTTGTACGTTCCGGCGAGAGTCACTGGCTGCCAACTGAGATCACTTTTCGATCCTGTTTTACACCGGGGCCTGCAGCATTTGCGCAACTTGGCGATACTCGCATTCGTACTGGCCAGCCTGAGACTTCAATACTTTTCCCGCTATCAGTACTTGGTGCATCGCCAGTAATATTTGATGAACAAACAGAAACTAATCAGAACTCTATTGTCACTTTGCGTAAAGCGATTGAGCCATACCTGACAAGTGGCGGGCCGCCGATCGAGCTGGCGGCAGAAATCGTCGGTAGCAGTAAGCGTAGCCTGCAACGCCATCTCAGCGAACAACAAACCAGCTATTCTGAACTGATCGATCATGCGCGTTTTGACAAGGCATCGCACCTGCTTGCCGATCAGGATATGAAGATTGTCGATGTTGCCCTGGCGGTCGGGTATCAGGATTCATCGAATTTCTCCCGTGCGTTTCGCCGCATCAGCGGCCTGGGTCCGAGGGAGTTTCGTAAACAATACATTACGTAGTTTAAATGGCGCGAAATGACCGGAAATGAACGCGCTTTCGGAACATATTAATGGGATGAAAAACGCTTGAATTTATGTGCCTCGCTGATCTGGTACAGGGCGTAATCACAAGGGAGAGAATCAGTAATGAGACACATGATATCTACATGTATATCAGTTTTCATAGCCAGCCCGATGTTATTCCTCGGTACAGCTTATGGTGGGGGCCAGGGTCTTGGCCCCACACATCCGCTGGACGAGAAAACAACCAGCGAGGCACTATCAAAGAGAGGCTACTCACCCTATGCCGGCCGGACCTACCCCACCCAGGTGTACTGGGGCGACCAGCATGTGCATACCGGGTGGTCGGTGGATGCCGGAGGATTCGGCGCTACGCTCGGGCCTGAAGAGGCGCTTCGTTTCGCGCGTGGTGAGGAGGTCCTTTCCAATTCGGGCCAACCCGCAAAACTTTCACGCCCGTTGGACTGGGTCGTCGTCTCCGACCATTCGGACATGGCCGGAACGATCTTCTCCATTCGCGACGGCGATCCTGACTTTGTGAAGAATCCCACCATTCGGAAATGGCATGAACTGATGATGGCCGGGAAAGGAAAACAGGCCGCTTCCGAGATTATTGCCGCGCAGGCGAACGATAAGGTCCCCGCGGAAATGAAGAACGTGAAGTTCGCCATGAACACCTGGCGCAAGAACACCGCGATCATGGAGAAATACAACGAACCGGATCGCTTCACCGCCTTTATCGGGTTTGAGTGGACCTGCAACGGTGGCGGTGGCAACAACCTGCACCGCAACATCGTTTACCGCGACGGAAAGAACCTGGCGGACCAAATGGTTCCCTTTACGACGTTCGATAGCGAGAATCCGGAAGATCTGTGGAAATGGATGGAAAGGTATGAGGAAAAGACATTTGGTTCCCTGCTGGCCATCCCCCACAACGGCAACCTCTCGAACGGCCGGATGTTTGAGCAGAAGTTGTATATGGGTGGTGCCCTGACCAAGGAATGGGCTCAGGCTCGTGCCCGCTGGGAGCCGCTCTACGAAGTGGTGCAGATGAAGGGCGACGGCGAGACCCATCCCATGCTGTCCCCGAACGATGAGTTCGCCGATTACGAGACCTGGGATGCCGCCAACCTGGCGGGCGTTCCCAAGATTACGAGACCTGGGATGCCGCCAACCTGGCGGGCGTTCCCAAGAAGCCGGAGATGCTCCAATACGAATACATTCGTGAAGCACTCAAACAGGGCATGAAGTTGGAAGAAAAACTCGGGACCAACCCGTTCAAATACGGCATGGCGGGCGGCACGGATACCCATCTCGGCATCATGGCCCCTGAAGAGGAGAACCTCTTTGGGAAGACAGCCTCGCAGGAACCGAAGGCCGACCGGTGGAGTGAATACTTCCTGTTAACCGAGCAGGTCAAAACCAGGGATTTGCAGATGACGGCCGCCGGTTGGACTGGCGTATGGGCCACGGAGAACACACGCGAGGCCCTTTGGGATGCCATGAAGCGAAAAGAAACCTATGCCACCACGGGCTCCCGCATGCTGGTCCGGCTTTTCGGCGGCTATGACTTCACGGACGAAGACACGTAAACCCGTTTGCCCGCAGAAGTCGGCTACACCAAGGGCGTAGCCATGGGCGGTGACCTACAGGCGGCCCCGAACGGCAAGGCGCCCAACTTCCTGATGGCGGCTGTCAAGGATCCATACAGCGGTAATCTCGATCGAATCCAGATCATTAAAGGATGGATGGACAAGAAGGGCCAGTTGCACGAAAAGGTGTACGACGTGGCCTGGGGCGACGCCGACAAACGCCAACCAGGTAGCGATGGGAAACTCCCGCCTGTGGGCAACACCGTCGACATCAAGAAAGCAACCTGGTCCAACACAATTGGTGATCCCGAGCTGATTGCCGTATGGGAAGACCCTGATTTTGATCCGGCACAGAAGGCGTTCTACTACGCACGCGTCCTCGAAATCCCGACACCGCGTTGGACCGCCTACGACGCGAAACGCTTCAACGTGACGATGAGCAAAGAGGTCCCCATGACGACCCAGGAGCGCGCGTACACGAGCCCGATTTGGTACACGCCGTAGGCCAAAACCGAGATCCAATATCCACGGCCTCGCAGCTCTCAGGCACGGGGGGTGCGAGGCCGAGTTTCATCCTCTACCCGGTATCATGCGCCATGCTCCGCCAGATGCTCCGCCATCCCGCACTCCACATCCTCCTCCTCGGCCTCCTGGTCGCGGCTGCGATCCTCATCGCCAGAGGCCCAGCGACCGGTGACGAGGACCGCCGGGTAATCATCACCGGCGCCGACCTACTGCAGCTGCGCGCCAGTTTCCAGCGCACCTGGCAGCGCCAGCCGACGCCGGCCGAGCTGCGCGGCCAGCTGGAAAAGCACGTCCGCCAGGAGGTCTTGTACCGCGAGGCCCTGCTGCGCGGCTACGACCGCGACGACCCACAGGTACGCCAGGCAATGCAGCGCAAGATGGAGTTCCTGGCGTCAGCGCAGGCCACCCGCGAGCCGCCGGCCGACCAGGAGGTGGAGGCCTTCTTCGCCCTGCGGCGGGAGCGCTACCGCCTGCCGGCGGTCCTCGACCTGGCCCAGGTCTACG
>CAMYOI010000636.1 GCA_947259955.1 uncultured Gammaproteobacteria bacterium | reverse complement strand
TCCGGCGATTTCGTTGGCGTCACTGCGGGCGCGTGGCTGGTTGACGGAAATCCGGCAGGACGATCTTCGCTTCACAAAAACAGAAGTGAATGCCGTCCTCCTGGAGATGGCGGGAATATCGGTGAGCGAGCCAACGTTGAACCACCTCGAGGAACAGCTGGAGGGTTGGATTGTTGGCCTGCATCTCGTATGTCTGGTGCTCCGCAATCAATCAGACCCGGAGGCATTCCTATCCGGTTTGAAAGGCGGCTTTCAGCAAGTCTACGACTACCTTTCCGAACAAGTTCTTCAAGGCCAGCCGGAAGCGGTCGCTACCTGCCTGCTGGAAACCTCTGTGCTGAATCGATTTTGCGCACCGCTTGTCGAGGGCGTATCCTGCAGCGCGGAAGACTCTGCCGCGAGCATGACCGGTGAGGATTTCATCCAAGAAATCCAGCTCGCCAATCTATTCGTGGTTCCTCTTGATTCGCGGGGCGAGTGGTTTCGTTACCACCACCTGTTTCAAGACCTCTTGAAACGGCAATTGGAGCGATGCCGTTCGACGAGCGAAATCGCAGCCTTGCATTCGCGGGCCAGCGCGTGGTTTGAAAGTCAGGGCTTGATCACGGACTCAATCGAGCACGCGTTGGCGGCCGGCGATGTCGTCGGGGCCGCCGAGATCATCGAGCGGTGTCGCCGCGATGAGTTCACCGCGGATCGGTGGTATGCGGTCCAGCGCTGGCTCGAAATGCTCCCGGCCGACATCAAACAGCAGCGGCCGAAGTTACTCTTGACCGAGGCCTGGATTGCGAACTGCCGATTTCAAGTCGCGCGAATCCCGATGATCGTCGAAGAGGTCGACGCATTGCTACGCGATCAAACGGTGGAGCCGACGGTGCGAGGAGAACTCTCCTACTTCCGTGGATTTCTCGAGTATTGGGAGGGGCATGCCAGACTGAGTCAGCAGCACTTCGAAGAAGCGTTATCAAGATTATCTGGCGAGGGGACTCCATACGAGGGCGAGGCCGAACTGTTGCACGGATTGGCGCTTTGCATGGACGGCCAACAAGACTTGGCTGTCCAGAGGTTGGAAGATCGGATCGATCGGACTGATCCGGCCGAAGGCCAGATCCTCTCGCGGCTTGTCGGGGGGTTGGCTTTTATCCACCTGATTTGCGGTGACTTGCGGCGAGCTCGCCTCGAAGCACAACGCCTGCAGCTCGTGGCCAGCAAGATCAGTATCCGAAATACCGAGGCCTGGGCGTCCTACATGCAGGCGTGCAGTTACCTGCACGCGGGCGAGCTCGAGGCTGCATCGGGTCATTTTGCTGATGTTGCCAAGCTGAGGTACGTGTTGGAGCCCAGAGCGGCCGTTGATGCGCTGGCGGGCCTGGCGCTATCGCAGCAGCTTGGCCAGTTCGAGGCTGAAGCCGACGAGACTGTTGAGCTGTTGCAGGGATTCTCCCAGGATCTCAATGAGCGTCTGTATTTGTCTGTGGCGAATTCCTGTCGGGCGCGACTCTGTTTGCTGCGAGGCGATTTGACGCCAGCCCTGGAGTGGGCGCAGTCCTGTAGCGAAGCGGCAAGGCCATCAACTCTGTTCATGTGGTTGGAAGCCCCGTCGATTACGCGAGCGAGAGTTTTGATCACAGATGGCTCGGAGCAGGATTTGGGAAACGCGATCGACTCGCTTCAAGCGATCCGCGTTGTAAGCGATTCCTGTCGATTCACCTGCCAGACAATTGAAGCAACAGTTCTGCAGGCCGTTGCGCGCGACAAGCAAGGCCGTAGCGACGATGCGGTGACTTTGCTGGAGGAGGCGCTAGCCCTTGCCGAGCCAAGCGGATGGGTGCGGCCGTTTGTCGAGTTGGGCCAGCCGATGGCCGATCTGCTCCAGCGGGCACCTATGGATGATGTTTCTGTAGAATTTATCGATCGCCTGCTCACAGCTTTCGGCGCAAGTCAGCAGGGCGCGAAACTCAAGTCAGCCGTTTCTCCCGTGGCACAGTCGGCTCGTCCGCTCGTTGATAAACGGCCGGAGGTTCAGCCCTTTGTTGAAGCCCTGACCAATCGTGAACTCGAAACACTGCAACTGCTGGCCGAGCGACTCTATGACAAGGAAATCGCGAAGACGCTATCCATCTCTGTCTGGACGGTCAGGACCCATGTGAAGCACATCTTCGAAAAACTACACGTCAGCAACCGTCGACAAGCAGTTCTCAGGGCCGAGGAGCTAGGTCTGTTGAAGTAGGGTCAAAAGGACCACTGAAACTGAGTGTGGAATCCTGCGCCTTCGTTGTCGCGCAGAAGGGCCTGGTAGGCGGTCTCGCGCCACGTGAACTCGAAACCGAAGCGGACAGACTGTGTCACGTCCCAGAGCAGGTTGCAGAAATAAGTTTCGTTTCGCACTGGGCCGGTAAGACTGACGTCGCGATCGAGCGGATCATCAATCCCATAACCGACGTGACTGTGCAGACACGGATTCCAGTAGACAAACATCTCCAGCCAACCGCCCGCGGATCGGATACCTTCCAAAGTGTCAGTGTTCACCGTTTGGAGAACGCCACCGCTGTAGGTTCCTAGCGTCTGGCCGACGTATCCTTCGCCCGCGATGCCAAAAAAATC
>CAMYOI010000635.1 GCA_947259955.1 uncultured Gammaproteobacteria bacterium | reverse complement strand
GGGTGGACTTTCGGTCCGGGATCCACGAACAGGAGATCTGGTGGTCGGTGAGATGAGACACGACTTCTACCGTTACGCGTACTCCACCGATACCGAGCAGCTTATGACCGTCGAAAATAGTCGCGACGAAGAAGACAAATGGCGCAGCGAGCTTGTCATCCGGGGTGGAAAAACGTTTGCAGAACGACGTCGCATCGAACTGGATGGGCAGGCGCAAAAGGTTGCGTGGATTGACAAGTCACATTTTCTCGTTGTTGGCAGAAACCCCGACCTGCCGTATTCGTCGAATGAGAGAGAAACGCTCTACGTTGTGACTCTAAGCGACAACAAAGCTGATGTCCGCACATTGCTCCAGTACAACTGGATTCGTGACGCTGTTGTTGCCCCGAATCGCCAGCATTTCATCGCCAGAACTCGGGAACAGACGAGCTGCTGGAAGTTAGGCGACTGGGAACCGGTGTGGACCAAGCCAGGTGACCATCTCGTGTCATTCGGCGACCGCGACTGGGTGCTATTCCACAACGGGCCGTTGGTCGCTTATTCACTCGCCGACGGAAGCGAGCTCTGGCGCGGTGAAGATGTCCGCCTTTGCAAAGTGTTTGGATCGAAGATTTGGACTTGCAACGATGAAAACATGAAGATTTGGCAAGTCGAATCAGGCGTTGCGGAAGCGGACCAGCCACCACCGAAGGCGAATCGCGGGGCGGCCAAGCAGGAATCCGGCCCCGTCGCGACCTACGGTGACGACAGGTTTCGGTTTGGCCGTTCGGTCCGGTCGATGTGCTTCTCACCCGACGGGAAAGAGCTTGTCAGCCACGGCCACAGTTGGGGGCCGGTCCTCTGGGACGCTCGAACGGGGAAGTTGATCCGACAATTTCCTTCGGAAATGGGCCATTTCGAAGTTTCCCCCCGAGCCTGTTTTTCGCCGGACGGTGAGCTGCTCGTCGCTGGGAACGTCGACGTGCGCGTCTGGAACGTCGCGAATGGCAAGCTCCTTTACAGGCTCGAGAACGCAGGCCGACTCGTCAATTTCACTCAGGGTGGCAAGCACTACCTCGCTTACGCCAGGGATGGAGCGGCCGCGTTGGTCGAGACGAAAACCGGCAAGCGCGTCTACCAGTTTCCCAAAGCGGATAGTCCTCATAGCGGCAGAGTGGCGGCTCTCGCGCCCGACGGCTCACGAGCTATCATTGTCAACGATGGAATTGCCCGCAGATGGGATTTGACTTCGGGCGAAGAGATTTTGCCGCGACTCCCTAAAGACCATCTCGGAGCCTTTCTCAATTTGATTCGGTTCACACCGGACGGGCGTTCCCTGGTGGCCATCACCGGAGAAGCCGCTTTTTCGTTGAAACTGCAGTTGTTCGATTCCCAGACCCTGAAGTTCCAGCGCGAATTCAGTTTCCATGGGAGCCTGCGGTCTTTTGAAGTCTCTCGCGACGGCAGACTGCTTGCCATTGGGACCGATAACACGCGCAATTATTCCATACAACTATTCGACCTTGCCCAAGGCAAACTTGTCCGCCGATGGCCGGCGGGAATCTCGCGAGCTGGCCATGGCTTGATCATGACGTTCTCTCCAGATGCGAAAACGATCGCCTCGACAGTCGAAAACACACCTGCCGTTCGCCTGTGGGATGTAGCTACTGGGAAGGAAAAATTCCCGCATTCCGAGGGTGGGGCCACGACCTTACAACGAATGACCGTTCTCCCCGATGGCCAGACCCTGGTCACACAAGATTATGAAAAGCGGGTGATTCGACGGGATCTGAAAACCGGTCGCATCATCCGCAGGGATATCTGGACCAAGCCGGGGTTGTTCGAGGCGATGTGCCCAAAGACGGGTGTCTTGTTGGGCCCCGACCTGAAAACGATGGGCAATGGGGCTCTGCTGAAAGACGAGGCTCTGCTGAAAGACAGTCAGCTCATGGCCGACGTGACGAAGCACCGTCACATCATGTCCGCGGCATGTTTCTCCGCGGACGGGAATCGAGTGGCTGTGCTCTTTCGGCCGAGCCGGTTGAATGTCTACGACCGTCACTCCGGAAAGAGGTTAAGACAACTCGGGCCTGCTCCCCCGGGGAAATTCATGTGGAAATATATTTCAGACTTAGCGCTGTCTGCCGATGCCAAGCGCGTTGCCTTTTGGCATCGAGACGAGACCCATGTCTGGAACGTGGAGACCGGCCAGAAACTCAAGGCAGCACCTTGGGGCGGCTATGACTTCGCCCCGGACGGTACGCTCGTTATCACCAAGGATCAAGAGATTCGGCTCTGGAACGTGGATGAAGGAAAGCGCATTGGCCCCCTCGACGACGAGCCGCATGAGATAGGTGCGGTGGCGTTCTCGTCCGACGGGAAGTTGATGGCACACGCCCGTCGATCCGGGAAAGACGAGGTGGTTCTCTGGGATCTGCCAGCGCGCCGCGTGATACGTGTGCTTCGTGGGGCTCGAGGCGGAGCGGCGGTGCTCGCCTTCAGTCCCGACGGAGGCAAACTCTACGCAGGAACCGGGAGTTCACTGATCGTTGGCTGGCACCTTCATGCGAAACCTGCGGTGAAGAAAGTCAAACCCGCTGAAGTTCGTCCGGGCGATGAAAAGAAAGCCAGGAA
>CAMYOI010000634.1 GCA_947259955.1 uncultured Gammaproteobacteria bacterium | reverse complement strand
CGGTGCTCATGTGAGCCACCAGCTGTTGTTGCAACGGTGTCGGTAGGTCCACGGTTGACTTGCTCATGAGTGCCTGCAACGACACCAGATCGAGTTGCTTCATCGCTTTCTCCCGCAATTGGGTTCTCACTCGTAGCGCAGAGATTAACGGCAAACTGACCCGTATTGCTCAACAGTGGGAGAAGCAGCTCATAGACCCGTTGCAGCGCCCGTGGATCGGGCGTGGCCTGCTCGGCTATGCCATACCGCGCCGCGGTGTGCGAGAGCATCCACAGCGGAATCTTGAGCCGACGCCCGGTAGCATCGATGATGCTGACAGCCGTGTCCCCACTCCGGGGTGTACCGGCTAGTAAAAGCTCCTGGCCATGCAGGGGATGAAAGGGGTAATGGACGGTAACCGTCCGACTATTGGTCTTATGGCGGTTGGTCGTTCGATGAACGGATGCGATAGGGGCGCATAAGGAATGCTTTTGATCTCTTCGACTTCCAGTATGCGAAGATTTGCTTTCTATCGGTGGTATTCAAGCAGGGGATCATGATCGGAGCTGACAGTTTTTGGAATTCCTCTTCCTGAAATCGCTTTGTTGAACATGCGACACAGCGCGATGCCCCCAACATCCCCTTCGTGCACACCAAATCCGATGTAATCGTTCACTCCCCCTCGTTAAAACCGATACTGCGCTCGTTGTTAGTGAGTAGAAAATCAGACAGCAGGATGAGGCAGTGCCGGAGCACAATGGCCCTTACGACGTTGGCTTATGACCTCTGCGATGTAAGGCCAGGGTGAGACATTTCGCTTGCGGCAAGTCTCGATGACGCTGGCTAACAGCGCAAAGGCACGCGAGCCTTGGGCGGTTCGGGTGCCGAAGCTGATGCGGCGACTGATCACCCAATGGCGCAATGCCCGCTCTGCCTCATTATTGGTCAGTGGCAACCAAGGGTAGTCGAGTACCGCCCAGATTGCATCCCAGTCATTGAGGAACTCGCGCGCCAGTTCACGGGTCTTCTTATGTTCGACATCCCAGTGACGTTCGCAAAAGGCCCAAAACTTGCCGAGGCGGATGGCATGCTGTTTACTCAGCGCCACTTTGGGAGGTCCCGCCCGGGCCTGATAGACCGCTTCGATGAGCGTTTCCAAGACCCGCAGGGCCCGCGTGCCGAATTGATGGGCCTGTGGATCGAGGCTTTGCTCTAAACCCCGTGCTTTGCGTATCAAATGGGCCAAACAGCGTAGCCGCCAATCGTAATCTCGGTAGGCCCAGAAGCCATCGCTCATCAACCAGCCGTCGAACACGTCCCCCAGCACATGCTGAACCAGCTTACGCGTGCGCCGTCCCACGATGAATAACGTCGCCGTGGCACAGCTAAACACCCACAGCCACAAGGCTAGACCATGCTCTTTCCAACCGGTCTCATCGGCGTACACCAGCTCGGCCTGGCGTACCGCCTCCAGGATCTCGTTTTCCACCACCGGCTCCACAGCCCGACCGGCTTCGTGGATACATTGATTGATGGTGGCTACACTCAGATACAAACCCAGCCAATCGTGGAGAAACTCCTGGATGCGTGCACGCGACAGGCGCATGCGTAAGCACAGCGAAGTGATCAGCGCCGTCAGCATCGGCCCCGCAACGTGCCATTCGCTCAGTTCCACCGTCCAACCCGCTTCCGCTGCGCTACGCCCGGGTTGTTCACGGGTCCAATGACCACACCGACACAGGCATTCGCCGTAGACGTGCTTGGTCTGTGTTACCGCGATACCGGCCAATCCAGAACACGGCTTTTCGATCTCGACCTCGTAGCGTGCCGTGTAGGCACGAAACAGCGCGTCTTCCGAGAAACTCTCCCCGCAGATAACGCACTCGCTTGGACGATGAATTCGCTCACCGGTGACGGGCAACTCCAATGTGCGGCCATACCCCGGCGCGCCCTCCCGTTTGCCCGGCTTACCCTTTTTCTTTTCTTCCAGTGCGGATTTTTCCGGCGCCAATCCGTCCTCTTCACTTGCTTGTTCCAGATCGCCAGATTCCTCTGCCTCTTCGTCGTTTGCTTTTCGAATTTCTTCCGGCTCCGACTCTTGATCTTGGCTTTCGCTCTGCTCCTCGCTAGTCCCTCCTTCCCAGGGAAGACGGCTACTCGGCGGACGCGAACTATTATCCGGGTCTTGGTTGAGACGATCGCGCGACTCCTTCAGATCAGCCAGCAGTTTCACAGACAAGTTTATCAGCTTGTCGGCCGACAGTGATCGTACCACCTCTTCATCAAGCTGTTTCAGGTCGTGATCGCTAAGGTGCATATCCCAAGCTCGTCTTGTCTCCGCGGCTTAGCCGTGATAATTGACGGTTCTTGGGAGTTCATCTTCTCACATACGTCTTGGTTTGTCCAGCTTTTTTAATAGACAGTTACTCTGGGGGGGACTGAACGATTACCTCGATATGCAGGTTGGCGATCTGTTCCATAACGGTCTCCGCATTGTGCCGTGTTGTGCCCTACCATGCTTGCCAGTTTTTCAGGGCGGACCAGTTCGGTCTGAGATAAGCTGCGTTGAGTATCCAAAAATTTTAATCGGGAGGCAAAGCGCTTATAGCGAGCTGCTGCGCCAGGCAGAAAATAA
>CAMYOI010000633.1 GCA_947259955.1 uncultured Gammaproteobacteria bacterium | reverse complement strand
ATTTCCGATAAAGTGTTCGCTCCCAACTTTGCCCAGCCACGATGCCTTTTTCAGGATCAAGATCTAGAAACACCGACGCATGATTTTGCTGGGCAAGGCGACGTTCCAGCTCTTTTGCGGCTTCGTTATCTTGGGAGCTGTGACTAATGAAAATCGTTCTCATGGATTTTAAGCACACTGATTTTAAGGTCAGCAGAGTATAACCAGCCTTCCGACAAAGTGGTCAGGGAAAAATCGAGGACAGGATTGTCATACTGCTCTAGAGTAATGACCAAGTGACCGTCTCCGCTATTGAAGGGAACAGCGATTTTTGGGCGGTGGTTCAACGATGATACCGCCTAGGAGTCTGTCGGATTTACCGAGCCTGATCCGATAGAATAAGGATACGACAAGCTCCTGGACATTAGGAAACGCAATGGCAGTTGAATTTATCACGATAGACCGAGACACGCCGTATTTGTTTCCACCGAGCGTACAGGATTATCTGCCGGAAGATCATCTGGCCCGCTTTGTAGCGGAGATGGTAGACCAGTTGGATATGAGTGCGCTGTTGGGGGTATATGCGGGCAAAGGCAAGAAGCCCTATCACCCAGCGATGTTGGTGGCGCTGCTGTTCTATGGCTATGCGACGGGCACTTTTTCGAGTCGCAAGCTGGAGAAGGCGACCTATGACTCGATTGCCTATCGGTATTTGTGTGCCAACAGCCACCCCGACCACGACACTATCGCGAGTTTTCGCAAGCGTTTTTTGAAGGAGCTGGAAGGATACTTTGTAGAGATCCTGTTGATTGGCCAGGCCATGGGGCTGGTAAATCTGGGAACAGTGAGCCTGGACGGTACCAAGATCAAGGCCAACGCCAGCAAGCATAAGGCGTTGAGTTGGTCGCACGCCAACAAGCTGGAGGTCCAGTTGCAGGCGGAAGTCGAAGAGTTGTTGCGCTTGGCCGAAGAGGCCGACAACAGGAGCTTGCCCGAAGAGATGGATATCCCCGAGGAGCTGAAGCGGCGCGAGGAACGCTTGGCGAAGATTAGCAAGGCCAAGGCCGAGATACAGGCTCGTGCGCAGGTACGTTTTGAGCGGGAGCAGGCGGAGTATGAGGAGAAGAAGGCCCGGCGTAAGGCCAAGCAGGAGCGTACTGGAAAGAAACCAGGCGGTCGTCCTCCCAAGGCGCCATCGGCTGGGCCGAGGGCAAAAGACCAAGTCAGTCTGACCGATGAAGACTCCCGCATCATGCCGAGCAATGAGGGCTTCAAGCAGTCCTACAATGCCCAGGCGGGTGTCGATGCCGACACCCATCTCATCGTTGAGCGACACATCAGTCAGCAGCCCAACGAAAAGTAAGAGGTGGCTCCCACCTTGGAGACGTTGCAGCGGCTTCCCGATGAACTTGGCCAGGTCGATACTTTACTGGCTGACACCGGCTATTTCAGCGAAGCCAACGTCAAGTGCTGTGAGGCTGATAGCATCATTCCCTATATTCCGGAAGGCCGCCAGGGCCATAACGAACAGCTACATCAGCGCTGTGCAGCCGATCCCCCTGAACCGGAACAACCCAATGCTGTCGAGGCTATGGCACACCGGTTGAAAACCCGTAAAGGCAAGGCGATTTATGCACAACGGAAATCCACGGTGGAGACGGTCTTTGGTATCATCAAACACGTTCAGGGGTTTCGCCAGTTTCTACTGCGGGGCCTCGATACCGTGGGCGGCGAGTGGAGTCTTGTGTGTATTGGCTGGAATCTAAAGCGGTTACACGCCCTGAAGGGCTAAAAAGGACAAAGAACAGGACTCTTTTCTTGAAACGTGGCCCTGCAAGTAGTAATGAAGATCGTTTGGTGCATTCAGTTCGGCGTGTACGCGAACTTCACGAATATTTCGTCAATTTTTCAAACCCTCGGACCACAGTACAATGTGCTGCAGGTTAAATCCGACAGCCTCCTAGATCAGGTTAATCGTAGGAGCGGCGCCCCGCCGCGATCGATGTTTGTTAATATTTACGCTTGATGAAAAGAATCTATAACTACTGCTGCGTTGCGGACGTTCCACTGCAGGATGTTCCCGCCGTGTTCAGCATCCTGATTTGATCCTGAGCCAATTGGATCTTCCGGTCCAATTCCACGATGTCGGGGTGTTGATTGGTATATTTGATCAACAACGCGGCGCGTTTGTTTTGCAGGGATTCTATCCGACCCTGTAACGTTCCCCTATTTACGCATGGCGCCGGGACGCTGTTATCCCGGGCCTTCTTTTCCGCCTTTTGTGCGGCCTCCAGATCTTCAATTCTGTCTTCAAGTCCAATGATCTGTTTTTCCAGTCGTTCCACGCGCAGGTTGATGTCGTCTGTGACGCACCCCGCAAGGACCGTCAGCATAAGGACCATTAGGGTTCGCAGGGACAATCGGGTCGGATCGCTCAGCAACTCGCCGAGGTTATTACGCACGGTCATGGCAGGCGTTTCGCGCAGCATTCCAGTTACCCCAATTGATTCAATTTCTATGATTATACCGTTCGATGCATTATTATTTCGCAAAACGTTCGGATCGGATTAACTGTTGTAAGCTTGTGTCCTGTCTCACAAATGGCTATCTGTTTTAATACGACGTGGGTGTTGTAAATAG
>CAMYOI010000632.1 GCA_947259955.1 uncultured Gammaproteobacteria bacterium | reverse complement strand
CGGTGCCGAAAATCGATGAAATCGTTTTATCGGTTCCGATTGGCGATGAACTTGTCCCCCTACCGGAGGGCGGCAACTGCCTGGGATTCATTTTCGCTACAGCTCAGACGCCTGAAGAAGTCGAACACGCAATTCGAAAAGCTCACAGCAAGCTTCAAATCAAGGTGAACACAACTCCGTCCTGCGGAGGCAGGGCAGCGAGTTTTTAGCGCACGTCCTCGGTCTCCCATCAACACCGTCGAGATTGGCACGCCTGGTTAATGGAGTGGTTGTACAATGTTACGACAATCCCAAATTTATGAGGTATTGTAAATAGTTCGCGCAGTATCTTACTCAGGCTCGAACACTAAAATATATCTTTTGAGCAACTATGGAATAAACATATGAATTTATTTAGACCCTATTTTTATTTGCCTCCAAAGCCGGTCATGAATTATTCAAACTATATTGTATACAGATAAGTTAAAGTCAACGCATGAAACTCCACATCATGAATGATCTTCACATCGAATTTGCTGAGTTCGACCCACCCGAAACCGACGCTGATGTCGTCGTGTTAGCCGGGGATATCGGTGTGGGTGTTGATGGCCTGCGTTGGGCTGAATCCCGATTCCCGGAAACACCCGTAATCTATGTGCCTGGAAACCACGAGTTCTACCATCACGACATCACTCTTATCGATAAACTGCAGTCCGATGCACCGGACCACATACATGTGCTGAATGACGACCTGGTGGTGATCGACAGTGTGCGTTTTCTCGGCAGCGTATTGTGGACAGACTTCGCGCTGTTTGGAGAAGCCGATAAATATTTTTCAGTGCAGCGGGCGCGGCAGGAGATGAATGATTTCTCGAGCATTCGAAACAACGGTCAGCGATTCACACCTGATGATTCTATTAGGCTGCACGAAGCAAGCCGTAACTGGTTGGCAAAATCGTTGTCCCAACCCTTTTCCGGCAAGACGGTCGTAGTGACCCATCATTCACCTTCATCCCGCTCGGTGGCGCAACGGTTTGCCCAAGACCTCCTGACTCCGGCATTCTCCAGCAATCTTGAGGAAATGATGGGTAGCCATCGTGTAGCGCTATGGATCCACGGCCATATGCACGATCCATTCGATTACGAAATCTTCGGTACCCGGGTGGTCTGCAACCCGCGCGGTTACGCGCCCTTTGCGCTGACGCCAAGCTTCAGGGCCGACTTTGTCGTAGAGGTATAAAGCAGGGTGCACGAAATCAATCGGAATGACTGCGCCGAGCCCAATTCCTGTCTTAGCCGCAATAGAATCGGGTTTAACCGCCGCCACCACAATACCTTCACCTGCTTTTGCGTTGAACTGCTCTGCCAGTTGTGGCGTTAGCATCTGCACGGTCAAACCGAGCTCCTCGGTGCTTTGCGTCGGCTCTTGTGCAACCACCTCATCCGAACTGAGCTTGCTAATAGTGACCGTAATGTCCTGGCGCTGGCTGTCTCGAACTACGGTGAGCTGCTCTGTGCTACCCGGCGGAGTGAGCGAAACGCGGTGGCGACAGCGAGATAACGGCCCATTTTCGAAGCCCCTTCGCCTTTCAGGCCCGTAGCCGAACCCCGCAAAGGAGTCTATCTTCAGTTGGGATTTGTCGTGGCCAGCGAAGAGGATGAACGACGACTTGGATTCCCACACAATCCCCTTGGTACAAGGAAAGCTTCCTGGAGAACCAAAGTCTCATGTTCACTAATCCCTTTGCCGAACTAGTCCTGTCCATACCGCCCTGGGCTATTCAAACTTACGTCGTCCTGATGTTTATTCTGGTCGCGGCCGGCACGATGATTGATGTTCTTCACAAAAAGAGCGCCAAGTACTACTTTGAGAATTGGCAGAAGGCGACCGGCAAAGGCTCCAAGCAACTTGGCGGCGGGGAAGTTGCATCCCTTGCGGTAAGGACGGCTTGCTCGGACGTTCTGACCTCCTCTGAATTCTGCAACCCGCGCCGCAGAGCCGCCCATCTCCTGACCATGTATGGCTTCCTGGCGTATGTCATCACGACCGCTATCATGGTGTTCGGATACCCGACGTCCGCTACACCGGCACCGTCAATTTTTCCGCTGCTGTGGCACCTCGGGGCTCTGATGGTTTGCGCGGGCGGCTCGAGAAGCAACCTGCCGGCACCGGATGATGACCGTACTATTGTGTACTTGACTGAGAGCCGCGGCCACGTAACAGAAACTGAGCTGTAATCAACAACGTCCGCGATACCGTTAAAACCATTGTTCCTATCGCATTGATTTCCGGAGTTACGCCGCGTCGTATTGATGAAAAAACGTAAAGCGGCAAGGTAGTCTCGGTTCCGGCAACGAAGAAAGCGATAATGAAATCATCAAAGCTGAAGGTAAAGCTAAGTAAAAATCCGGCCAGGATGGCTGGAAAAATCTGCGGCAGTGTCACTTGCCAGAAAGTCCGCCAAGGTGTCGCGTAGAGCTCCGCCGAAGCTTCGATCAGAGCACGATCCATACCGCTGATTCGAGCCCGGACTATCACGATAACAAGTGCCATCGTAAACATAGTATGGGACGCAATCACAGACGCATAGCCCATATTTAGGTGCGGCGCGTCGCCCAATAACCTTGGCCAAAAATTCTCCAGCA
>CAMYOI010000631.1 GCA_947259955.1 uncultured Gammaproteobacteria bacterium | reverse complement strand
CCCGTCGTAAATTCTGTGACATTCAGAGCCCCCCAAAAACACGGGGACAAGGCGCGCCTCGCAGGCAATATCCAGATATTGGCCAGAGAGGCAACGCAGCAGAAATAGATCTCATATCTGCTGCTGGCGGCAAAGCTGCCTGATTGCCAAAAGCCCGTTTCTCCGTCCCTGTTGTTGAATCGACAGGCTCTGAGAGGCCATAAGCTGCCCATCGCTTCACTCCCAAGCCATCGCGAATAAGGCGGTTGACACGCACCTTCCAGGGGTGTCTTTCGGCGTGAGTCTTCATTGTAACGTAAGGAACTGTATTCAGGTACGGGAGTGCAGATGTAAACGTTGCCGACTATTCACACAGCATTAGTCGCCGGTCCGTAGATCTCGCGTAAGGCTGGTATTGGCGTGCATTCACAAGATCACTCCAGCGTCCCGGCAATCCGCCGGATCTCCTCCGGCGTGTGCTCTCCGGCGAGCGGCGTTCCCGGCATGAGGTATTTTCCCATCTCGAGTCCGCCGACCAGCACCGGCTCGTAGCCGATATCACGTATCAGGGGCTCTGCCAGCGACCGCCTCGGGATCATCGCTCGCAATGGGCATGCCGATGCGCCCGGGATTCTCGTGGGTTTGGCCCATGCTCACGTAGCCGATTGCGTTGAATGCGCGGACAATGCGCGCACCGGGGAGCAGTTCCTTCGAGGCGAGTCCGGCGCCTTTCTTCAGGGCCCACTGCGCGAGCTCTCCGTCACGTCCGACGAACGGATTGCAGGTATCGATCACCATTTTACCCTTCAGCAGCTCGCCCACGTTGTTGCGAACGTCCGGCAGCGCGTGATAGGGAACTGAGACCATCACCACCTCGCCGAAAGCGGCGGCCTCCGGGGGCGTGCCAGCGTGGGCGTTGGGGCCGAGGCTAGCGGCGAGTTCTCGGTCGTCTTCGAGGTGCCGCGACGAGAACATGACCTCGTACCCGGCTTTCACCCACACGCTGCCGAGTGTGCCTCCGACCTTGCCCGAGCCTACGATGCCGATCTTGACTTTGGCGGCCCCGTTGGTCGCGGCACCCGACGGGAACGGCAGCGCATTGAGCAGGAGGGCACCCGCGGCGCCCGTTGCGGTTTTCAGGAATTGACGACGATTGGCCTTCATGATCCTCTCCCATCACATCGGCAGAACGGAGTAAACAGATAGAATAACGCACATCCCTCGCGAGGGAGAAGTCCTGTAGGCAGGATGGCATCCAATTATCTGATCTATCATTCCTACCGATTTTGCATCATTCTCTTCTATGAACTCTATCATTTCTCCAAGAATACGTTCCAATTTCCTCGCATCATGTTCAGTGAACCATTTCTTAATTGGTTCCGGTTCTGCACCATCAAATTTGAAAATACTGCATACCACTTTCGACGCTCTTTTATTGTCCGGACCATAAAACGCTACGGTAGCAATAGGATATCCTTTATCTCCTTTTCTTGCTCGTTTAGACAGATATTTACGCATCTTATCCTGCGCCATTGTACGATAGTTTCGTCAGTTGGCGACATAACGCCAAAGTTCAGCCCCCCTTAACACTGCACGTCTTTTGTGGCGATCAGACAGGGGCATCGATAATCCAATAACCATCGACCAAATCCAGGGCATGGGTCCTTGTTATATCCGATTCTAACCTTGCCTTTACCTCGCACAAGGGAGCTGATGTAATATACTAAATGGGTGCTTCTACCGTGCCGGGAGACTGGGCCAATGACCGAACCACAACTCACCACGCTCGCCGCGGGCACCGGCACGGCAATGCGCCTCGCCAAGGACGAGTCGCTCAAGATCGTCAACATTCATGGTACTCAGGTGGTGGACTGTTGGGCGTTCAACGCCGACGACCTCGAGGAGTGGATGTCAATGCCGCACACACGCAACGCCTGCCGAAAGCTCACGCCAGCGATCGGCGAAAGTTTTGTCACCACGCTCAGGCGGTCGATTCTTACCCTCGACGAGGACACCACGCCGGGTGTCCACGACACGCTAATCCCCTGCTGCGACGCTGCCCGTTACAAGGAACTCGGTTACGAAGGCCACGCTAATTGCGCCGACAACATGGCGTATGGGCTCAAGGAGCTCGGCATCGATCCGCCGCCACCGCCTGCACCGCTCAACATCTTCATGAATATTCCCGTTGGCCCGACTGGGCGGCTGGAGATCGTCCCCCCGGTCTGCGAGCCTGGCGACTATGTCGTGTTGCGCGCTGAGATGGACTGCATTATCGCGCTTTCAGCCTGCCCGCACGACATCTTTCCGGTCAATGGTGCCGCCGCGACCCCACGTGATGTTGCGTACGCCGTATATCCCGCGTGGGTGGGAGGAGCCGACTAAGCGAACGGTCTTGACCTGATTGATCAGTGCCGGTTGGGTTGGGTAAATAGCAGTTGCGCGAGGCTGTGCAAATAGCATGGATGCGACTGCTACAAATAATCAATTGTCAGATTGACGGAGGTGATGCTTATGCTTCGTGCTATACCATTGCCACAATGTCGATCTCAATTTTAATATCTTCATATGCAAGGTAGGGCACAGCAAGAAATGCCCTCTAATTTTATTCGGCCAAAATCAGTCGGTCGTCGTCTGCGGGAGACGCGATTTAAACGATAGTTTCAAGCTTGAGGCAGTATGAACATAGTTCATGTCGCCAAGAGTGCTTTCTCCAAAGCTGGTAAAGCGACCTTGAGACCAAGTTGGCCGGCATGGTCTCGCAGGCGCTGAATTTCCCCCATCGTCGCGTTGCTGCGGTCTCCTCGCACAAAGGCCGCAAGCGCTCGCCCGCGGGCGATAAAAAAATTGGTCCATGGCAATGGCTCAGCATGAACGTAAGCTTCGAGTGCGGCGGCGTATCCTTCGGCCCGCTCCCAGTCATTGACGCTGAGTAGTGCGTCCATTGTAAAGCGATAAAACCAGAAATGATTGTGACTTAAAGATCCTTCACGTAGTACTGTTTCTCCCTCTTCTAGCGCTGCCTCTCGGGCGGATACGTCCTCGGCGGATACGTCCTCCGCTGCCACAAACACCAATGCTCCGAAAACCCGCCCCGCATTGAATGCGCGCCCCATGTGACGAGCAATCGAAACCGCCTGTATCACCAACTCACGAGCCTCAGATTGGTGCCCTTGGGCTTGTAAAGCAATACCCTTCCACATGAGACCGTGAGGCTCCCAGGCTCGAGCACCGAGCGTTTTAGCCAGGGCCATTTGCTGCTCTGCATGCTCTTTAAGCTGTCCGTACTCGCCCAGGTCGAAAAGAGAATTGCAAAGACCGGCCCTCGCGTTCATTTCAACACGGCGGTCACCGACCTTCATAGCCGCGTCGACCGCTTTAAGGCACGTATCCTTTGCCCCGCGCCAGTCCCCTAAGTACATGCGAGAAAAGCCGAGCTGAGGCAGATGCGCCACTTCGATTCGACCGAACCCACACTCGCGGGAAAGGTCAATACAGCGTGTGTAGTAGTCATGTGCCGTTTTCATCCTGCCGCGGGCGTACTCGGCATCGCCCAGCCCTCCAAGTGCGTCCGCCTCATCCTCGAAGGATTTAGACTGCTCAGCAAAACTAAACGCAAGCAGGTGTTGGCCAAGGCAATCGTCGGATCTCCCCAGAGAAAAGTACAAGTTGCCACGCAAGTGGTGAATTTGTGCCAACTCGGCGGTGAGATTGTGGTTCGTCGCCGCGGCCTCAGCTTTGTCAAGCAACTCAAGCGCGGCTTCATAATCCGTCGTTACCCGCAATCCGGCGGCAAGACCCATCCAAGCATGACAGCACTGTACGTCGTCATCCGAATTCTCGAGAGCCTCTCGATAAGCGCTGATTGAGGATTTAATATCAGCGAGGTCTCTCAGCAGTTCCCCCTTAAGGCAAGTGAGCTGGTGCCTCACGTGCGGCTCTTCGGCGATCTCAAAACCTCTTTCCGCAAGCCGCAAGGCGCTCTTGAAACGGTAGACCTCCATCTGGCTGCTGGCGGCCAGTAGGTACGCTTTCGCAGCGCCGGGATCACCGGCACGGTCCAGATGCTCGGCCCGCAGCACCGGCTCATGATCAGAAAACCAATCTGCGGCTGCCTTGTGCAGAATCGCCCGGTCACGCTTGAGCATGGAGGAGTAGACGCTTTCCTGGATCAACGCGTGAGCAAAGAGGTACGACTCACCTTCGGCACGCACAAGGGAATTAGAGATCAGCCGATCGCATCGGTAGTCGGCATCATTCACCAGATGTCGAACCAAGTCCAGCGCGAAGCGTTGCCCAACCACCGACGCCACCTGGATTGCCCGCTTGTCGCGAGGCGGCAACCGGTCCATGCGCGCGATCACCAGACTCTGCACCGAATCGGGAATCTTCTCGAACGAATCTTCTTGCGCCGCGCGCAGCAACTGTTCAAGGAAAAACGGATTACCACCAGCTCGCTTCAAGCAACTCTTGGCCAAGGCATTGGTCGCATCGGTGAATTCTGAGATCAGGATCATGGCGTCCTTTTTAGCCAGCGGGCCGAGGTCAATTGTAGAGAAAGGACTGCCTTTAGTCGTTGCCCGCCAGCCGGGATCGAGCGGGTCCCCTTCAATGCGCGAGGTCAGCACCAGCAGCGCTCGGCACGCAGCCACCGTTTCCGTCAGAACGGCCAGGTGCGTCAGCGTTACGGCATCGGCCCAGTGAACATCCTCAATCACTGCAAGGACAGGCTGGATATTGCTGTTCGCGGCCAGCAGCTTGGACGCTACGCTCTGCTTGCCTTCAATGCGCCTCGCGTTCTCCATCGCATCATACAGAGCGCGTTGTTTTGTCGGCAGCTGGAGGTCCAGCAGGTCGGTGAGAAATATCGCCTGCTCGGGGTGAAGCGGGCCTTCGGCAAGTGCTGCTTCTGCCGCTCTTTCTCGCTCGGTTTTACTACTCAGTGGCGTAATCCCAAGCAGACTAAAAACCAGAGAGCGGATGGCGTCTTGGCCTTTCCCGACGCCGAACGGAAGGACAAGGCCGCGATGACACAAAACGCCTTTTTCAGCAGCGAGGCTCGCGAATTCCTCGACAAGTCGTGTTTTGCCGATACCGGGCTCACCACGAACATAAACCGTTTGGCCATGTCCCGCTTCGATGCAGACCGCCAGCATGCCTCGTAACTGCATAAGCTCCGCACGGCGCCCTACAAACAGCGTGCGTGCGCCCTCGGGTCGCGCCTCCTCAGCCGATCGCACCCGGTGGAGCGCAAAGACCGGCAAAGGACCGGTTATACCTTTAACGGAAATGGGTTTTAGCACTTCCGTATCGATCCGCGCCGCTGCAAGCCGCCGGGTAGCATTACTTATGTAGATCTTACCGGACGTGGCTGCTTGCTCCATCCGCGCCGCGATGGGGACAGTCGGCCCTGAGGCGTCGTACTCAACCTTTTCCCCGGTGCCTACCGTAAGGACCACGACTTCGCCAGAATGCAATCCCACACGTATCTGGAGCCCGACTCCGTGACGGACCTCAATCTCCTTCCCATAGTCTTGAATGGCCTGCTGCATCTCAAGCGCCGCCTCGCAGGCGTCCACCGCATGATGCTCGCTCGCGACCGGCGCACCAAACATCGCCATCACTCCATCGCCCATAAAGCGGCACAACGTACCGCGGTTGGTCTCCACT
>CAMYOI010000630.1 GCA_947259955.1 uncultured Gammaproteobacteria bacterium | reverse complement strand
TTGCCGTTTTGGATATTCCACGTCAGGATACTGGTCATTTAATGCCCGAATGCATGAAGGACTGGATAAATTGACGCTGGAACAGCAAAAAGGCGATCAACAGCGGTGCGACCGACAGCAGCGTGGCCGCCGAGATGATCGACCAATCAACCCCCGATTCCGGGGCGCCGAAGATGCCGAGGCCGACGGTCAGCGGACGGGTTTCCACCGAATTGGTGATGACCAGCGGCCACAGAAAGTTATTCCAGTGGTGGCTGATCGAGACCAGGCCGTAGGCGAGATAAGTGGGTCGCGCCAGCGGAATGTAGACCCGCCACAGAATGCCGAACATGCCGCAGCCCTCGAGGCGGGCAGCTTCCTCGAGTTCCTTGGGCGTCGATTTGAACGTTTGGCGTAGCAGGAATATGCCGAAGGCGCTCGCCATGTAGGGCAGGCCGATGCCGGTGATGGTGTCGACCAGGCCGAGATTGGCCATGGTGCCGTAGTTTTCGACGATGAGTATCTCTGGCGTGATCATCAACTGCACCAGGACGAGGGCGAAGGCGATGTTGCTGCCGGCGAATTCGAAGCGGGCGAAGGCATAGGCGGCGAGCGTGCACAGCACGAACTGCCCGATTAGCAGCATACTCACCAGAACGAAGGTATTGAATCCGTAGCGCAGGAACGGCGCCTGATCCAGGGCCTGGCGAAAGTTGTCCAGTGTCAGCGGCGCGAACAGGTCGAAATGAATGGCGTATTCGCTACCATGGAAGGCCGCCCAGACCGCGTAGAGCAGGGGCGAAATCCACAGGATGGCGATGAACCAGGCGGCGAAGGTCTCGATCGCGGCCGCAAAAGTCCAATTCTGCGGTGCATTGTGAGCCTGGATCATCGGTAGTGAATCCGCTTGTCGAGAAAGAAAAACTGCGCCAAAGCCATCAGCGCCAGCATCGTCAGCAACACCACGGTCAGCGTTGCGGCATAACTGGTGTCGAAGTAGGAAAACGCATTTTCGTAGATATAGTAGAGCAGCAGGTTACTGGCGTTGTCCGGCCCGCCCTTGGTCAACACAAACAGGTGGTCGACCAGCTTGAACGAATTCAATACCGCGTTGACCAGCACGAACAGCGTGGTCGGCATCAATAGTGGGAACACGACGCGGCGGAAATAGTACCAGCGAGATGCGCCTTCCAGTTTCGCCGCTTCCTCCAGTTCGGGCGGCAGATGCTGCAGGGCGGCCAGGTAGAAAATCATGAAAAACCCAGCCTCTTTCCAGATGGTCATGACGATGATGGCCCCCAGCACAGTGCTGGGATCGCCGAGCCAGTTATGCCCGGAAAAGCCGAACCAGCCGTTATGCCCGGAAAATCCGAACCAGCCGAGAACCTGGTCGATCAGACCAATGTCCGGCGAATAGAAGAACAGCCAGATGTTGGCCACCGCGATCATCGGCAGGATGGTGGGCGTGAAATAGGCGAGGCGCAGGAAGGAGCGACCGGGTAACGCCTTGTTGACCAACAGTGCCATGGCGATAGCCAGACCTATTGATGCGGGTATGGTGCCCGCTGCAAACCAGAGATTATTGACCAGCACCTTCCAGAAAATTGGATCCTCCATCATCAGCTCGTAGTTCTCAATACCGACGAAACGGGACGGACGGATGGATGTACCCTTGGAGAACGTACTCTCGAAAAACGTCGCCACCGTCGGATAGTGGGTGAAGGCGATTAGCAGGATTGCCGCCGGGGTAAGCAGCAGCCATCCGTAGACGTGGCGCATGATGTTGGAAGAGTGCTGCATGCTGTATTCCTCGAGCCGGAAAATCCGGTGACGGCGTGGCGAACCGCCGTCACCGGAGATCGGACTAGCGGTAAGCCCTGAGCAGGCGATCCGCCGTGCTTTGGGCTTCTTTCAAAGCAGCCTCCGGAGTTTTCGCATCGGTCAGCGCGGCCTGGATGGCATCGTCCAGCGCCTTGCGTACCCGACCGGTTTCATAGGTGGACAATTCCGCCGTTGCGAATTCCAACTGGTCGCGAGCCACCGCAGCGTACGGGAATCCCTCGACGTATTGCTGCAATTTCTGGGTCTCGTAGGCAGCCGGTGTGACCCCCATGTAACCGGTCTTCATCGACCATTCGGCCGCCCGCTCGGGGCCGGTCATGAACTTGACCAGTTTCAGCGTGGCCTGCCGCTCCTCCGGACTGGTCTTTTTGAAGACGTAGAAATTGCCGCCGCCGGTTGGCGTGCCGCGGCGCTTGTTGGCGGGCAGCATGGCGACGCCAAAGTCGAAATTCGCGTTTTTCTTGACGATCGTCAGGTTACCCGTGGAATGCCACATGATTGCGGTCTTGCCTTCGAGGAAATTCTGGCGCAGCGTGCCCCATTCGACCGTACCCTGCGGCATGACCTTGTGCTCGGAGCCGAGATCCTTCCAGAATTCCAGGGCGCTGACCGTGCCGGGGGCGTCAAAATAGGTGGTATCGCCTGCACCGTTCATCAGAACCTGATCGTTCTGCATGGTCAGCGCGCCGAACATCCAATAGGGATAGCCGGTCGAAGGAATCATTACACCCCATTGGGAACCGTCGGCCTTGGTCAGTTTTTTGCCGGCCGCAACCAGTTCGTCCCAGGTTGCAGGCGGCTTTTCCGGATCCAGGCCCGCCTCTCGGAACGCATCTTTGTTATAGTACATGACGATGGTTGACCGCTGGAACGGGATGCCCCAGGTCTTTCCGGCCGTGCGGCCGTTCTGCATCAGGGTCGGATAGAAAGAGTCCAGCCATGCCTTGTCTTCGGCTGTGTTGACGATATCGTCAAATGCAACGATCGCATCCTGCTCGATGAGTTCGTAGATGTCGATGGAGAACATCACCGACAACTGTGCCGGCTCGCCGCTTTTCAAGGCCGCCAGGGCTTTGATCCGGGCATCGTTGTAGTTGCCGGCATAGATGGCATTGACCTTGATGTCCGGGTTCTCCTTCATGAAATCGGCGACAATGCCGTCAACGACCTTGGTCAATGGACCGCCGACCGCGACAGGATAGTACATGGTCAATTCGGTATTCGCATGTGCGCCGATTGCGAAGACACCGGCAAATGCCGCCACGGTGATTCTGGTTATCATCTTTCTGAGTATCTTGAGCACTTCTCGTTTCCTCCCTATCAGTTTTCGGACGAAGGGACCGTAAGGATTTCGGTATCCATCCGTTGGTCGGCTTGGCAAGCTCTGCCAGCCGGTTGGTGATGCGACGGGTTACCCGCCGCCCAATCTGGTTCCCGCCTTGTCGAACAGGTGTACGTCATTTTGATTCCAGGCAATGTGCAGGCGGTCGCCGGGTACGGCTTCCGCCCGGCCGTCGATCCTCGCCATCAGGGTGTTGCCGTGGTGCTTCAGGCGCAGGACAGTTTCGGCACCCATGTAGTCGACAGCCGATACCTCGACCGGCAATCCCGAATCGACGATTCGGATCTTCTCCGGCCGAATACCCAGAAACCAGCTGCCATCTGCTTCAGGAATCTGCGTTTCAAGCTCGGTAATGGGTAGTACGGTCATCGGTGGCGTGCCCAGGAATTTTGATGTTTCGGCGCGTATAGGCAAAACGGCTTTTTTTGTGGTCGAAGCCGATGAATATGACACGGCCTTTTTTGATAAGCGCTCCAAATTTGTTCACTACCATGGCCGAACCGTTATCCTGAATAATCTGGAATTTGATCACGCTGATATATTCGATGATTTATTGGCCATCAAGCGGCAGTTCCATCATTTGGTGCGCACCATCCCAAGTGAGGGTTTGATTGTCGCGCCTGCCAATGATGACAATGTCGATAGCACATTAGCGATGGGTTGTTGGACGCCCGTCGAGGTGTTTGGTCAGTCAGCCAATAACACTGAACAGACGGGTCAATGGCTAGGCGAAACTCTTGAAAAGGATGCCAGCAAATTCAAGGTGATCTATGGAAATGAAACAGTTGGTGTTGTTGATTGG
>CAMYOI010000629.1 GCA_947259955.1 uncultured Gammaproteobacteria bacterium | reverse complement strand
GATTGTCGACGATGACCCCGCCATTCGAATGCTGATCGCCGAATCCCTGCGACAAAAGGGCTTTCTTATCTGGGAAGCGGAATCGGGTGAAGAGGCCATCGAGCAGGTCGCCTCACACCCGCCAGATATTATTCTGTTGGATGTAGAAATGCCGGGTATGGATGGCTTCGATACCTGCCTGTCGATCCGTGCGACCCGCGTCGGGCAAGATCTGCCCATCGTCATGGTAACTGGGCACGACGACATCGAGTCGATTAACCAAGCGTTCGAGGTCGGTGCAACGGATTTTGTCAGCAAACCCGTTAACTGGGCAATGCTCGGCTATCGTATTCGTTACATTCTGCGCTCGAGCCGGAGTTTCCGGGCCTTGAAGGAGAGTGAGGCAAGGCTGGCGGACGCGCAGCGCGTTGCCGGACTCGGCCACTGGGAGTGGCAACGTGGTGAAGAAGGCAGCCTCGGCGGTGTTAGCTGGTCGGAACAGGTATTTCACCTCCTCGGGGTTAACCCGGAGTCTGTTCGACCCGGTTTCCGTGCCTTCTACCGGCGAATACCCGCGCCGGATCGGGACAAGATCAGATCCATGATTCGTGGGTTGTTACAGACTGGTGAACCGGTTGGTCTCGAATACCGCCTAAAGCGACCGGGAGGCGAGGTACGCATCGTCTACGGGCGGGCCACGATGATTTGCGATGAACAAGGAGTCGCTCATCGCCTTTTGGGAACCGTGCAAGACATCACCGAGCGAAAGCAAGCCGAGCAGCGTATCCACCAGCTGGCTTATTATGATCCATTGACTGGGTTACCCAACCGACAGTTATTCAGGGACCGGCTCAAGCAAACCATCGCACTCGACGGCCGGTACCGTCGGCCCTTTGCCATCATCTACGCCGACGTTGACCGTTTCAAGGAAATCAACGATGTGTTCACCCACGATATCGGAGATGAGGTTCTTACCACGCTGGCAAAGCGCCTGCGTCGCGTGGTGCGGCAAAGTGACGTCGTGGGCAGGGACGTTCCGATGGTTCAATTGGCTCGATTCGGCGGTGATGAATTCACGTTCCTGCTCCACGAGATGAATGCGGAGGAAGGTTCGTCCATCATAGCCAAGCGTATCCTGGAATGTACGCAGAAGTCGCTGGAGGTCGCGGACCGTGAGTTCTTTTTAAGTTTAAGCGTTGGAATCGCCACGTATCCTAAAGACGGAAAAGATGGGCCCTCGCTTCTGAAAAACGCCGAGTTTGCGTGCCACGAGGCCAAACGGGGCGGCGGCAACTGCTATCAGTACTACTCGGAGCAGTTGAACTCCCGCTCGCGCAAGCGGCTGCAGCTCGAGAGCCGGCTGCACAAGGCATTGGAGCAGAATCAGCTGCGCGTCTTTTACCAGCCAAAATGCGAAGTCGCGACGGGGGACACCGTGGGTTTCGAGGGATTGCTGCGCTGGGAGGATCCGGAGCTGGGTATGGTATCGCCGGTGGAATTCATCCCGGTTGCGGAGCAGTCAGACATCATCGTCGACATCGGTTTGTGGGTGCTTGAGCAGATCTGCCGTCAGATCAAGGCCTGGGACTTGCTGACCGACTCAAGGCCCCATGTGGCGCTGAACGTGTCTGGCCGGCAGTTTTATCGCAGCGATTTCGCCAAGACGCTGGAGAGAGTCGTTGCAGAAACGGGGGTGGCGGAGGAAAGACTCACCGTCGAGATCACCGAAAGTATCCTGATGGTGGATTCGGATGACAACATTCGCACACTGGCGGAATTGAAAGAGCTTGGGGTGGGCCTTTCGGTGGACGATTTCGGGACGGGCTACTCGTCTCTGAGCTACTTAACCCGGTTCCCTATCGACGAATTGAAGATCGACCGATCATTCATCAAAGATCTGCCGCAGGCAAAGGATAGCACCCAGTTAACCGCAGCCATCATCGGTATGGCCCACGGTCTCGGTATTCGCGTAGTCGCGGAGGGCGTTGAAACCCAGGCGCAACTCAATTTCCTGCGCCAGCACGGCTGCGATCTGTTCCAGGGCTTTCTTTATGGCAGGCCCGTTCCAGAGCAGGAAGCGACTTTGTTTTTATCCGACCGGCAAGGGCGCGAAGCTGGCGTATAAGAAAAAAAATGATCCTCTGGATAGGCAACGGGGTAGACTGTCTCTATCTGATTTCCCAGCACCTGTTTGTTAACAAACGACGGCTGTCTCCACCATAGCGCACTGAGCAAAAAGTTTTGGATGGGCAGATTTCTTTGGACCGCGTTGGTTGGTAACCGGCCAGCCTTACCTTTCCCGATTGTCCTGGCGCGCCTCAACGCGCTGATGCCATCAAATACTCACATAACGGCAGATGGATTTGATTGGCCATGGGCAAACCCATTGCCAAGTTTCGCTACGAGTGCTACGGGGTTTGATCTGAGATTTCGAAGTCAGTTCGGGTGGTGGCTTCCATCTTTGTGCGAACTTACAAACGCCCCGAACGCAACTGACGAAACAGTGTGGGGTCTAGTGAGGCGAAAAACTGTGTACTCCGTTCTGGTTTCCCAGGCCCCGTTGCTTGAACAGGTGCGACGCAGACTCAACTTGATATCGATTACGCCAGATTTCCGCCTACGCCAAACCTACGCCAAGGCAATATAACTAATTGATAA
>CAMYOI010000628.1 GCA_947259955.1 uncultured Gammaproteobacteria bacterium | reverse complement strand
CGACCGTCATGGAAGTGCGTATTAAACCCGTACCACTCATGCGAAACGATGACCACGCGCAGAATCTGCCGGCCATTTTGCCGAATTAGTGGGATAGACCAATCGATCGAGGGGGATTCAGGGAATCGAGATTCTTTTGAACCAGACATACTGTTCTCCAAAAAAATAGGTTGTAGTGACGTCGATCGTCAGGAGTTCAGGAGGTCACCGCCGCCGTCTTTCGGGGAAAAATGGGTACGGCACTCCCGTGCACATCACTATATTGGAGCAGACAAACTGCGAAGGATGGTAGATAATCATTTGTGCACTAACCGACTCGGGGAAAAAAGCTTGGCTACTGTAGCTAGCGAGCTTACCCCCCGTCGGAGCTACTGTATGGGGATACAGTAGACGAGATCGGGATTGCGGCCATCTGTTCTCCTGCGGTCCCGGTCTCACTTTGAACATGTGTTCACTATTAGGGGATGACGATGGAAGGCGACGTATTCCGACTAGATTTCCACTTCGAGAACCCAAGCGGTAAGTCCAGCACTGGCATTTACCTCCGCGAAGATGGCGTCAACGTCACTATCACCGACATTTGCAAGGACATTGCGGATGCTGCGCACCTGAGGTTTGTAGCGCCCATTCGCGCAATGTTGTCTAGCGAGTGGTGGTTTACCGCGATTCGCGTCCGACAGGTACACCCAACTGTGGCTGTTACACCGGTCAACCCGGGCCCGAACACTGCAGGCGATTACAATCGAGCATTGCTAGCTCAGTACACCAAAACGGTAGACGGTCCTGGGCAAAGTGGTTTATATAACGGCGGTGCGACGGAACCCTCGTTGCCCGCCAATAATTCCGTTCAAATCGATCTTGAGCAAACCCAATTCTCTCTCAAGTCGAACGGGCGAATCAACATCCCGGGAATTCCCGAAGCGGAACAGACAGGCTCAACAATTTCAGCTGCTCACGTAGCAACCTGCGACGCGGTTGCCGCGCTCCTCGAACTGCCGCTCGTATCGGCCACGGACCTTGGCACATGGGACCCCGCTGTCGTTTCCGCAAAGGTACGCGACGCGTTTGGACCGGGTAATGCAAAAAACTGGGTGACCTCTGTTGCCCTTATCACCCGCGCAAAAACCAACCCGATCATCTCGATTCAAAAACGCCGGACGACCGAAGTCGTCGGTGGGGTGCGATAGCATAACGATTGGCCGAGTGAAGGCCAATTTATGCTGCCAGACCCTAGGGTCTGGCAGCTACAAAACAAGTCTTACGGAGACGACTCAAATGCAAGTGAACGACATTTTGAACGTAGACTCGGTAATTTAGACCGGTGGCGTGCAATCGGTCTTCTCGCAAACGTGGGAGGTAGTCGCTTTTTCCGGTCCTGACTCCGATTCAAAAATTATTAGTGACCTTCTTGGTCTGTTCTGGATAGCGATCGATGGCGTCATGTCGACCAGCACTGTTCTCTCCTGCGCAAAAATGATCAACATCACCACGCCGGCCAAAGAGATCGTTTTCCCGGGTCTGACCGGAGCCGTGGCAGATCAACCACATCCGCCGCACCAAGCGATCAGGATCGAATTGTACGGGAAGACAAACGCCGCGTTGCATCAAAAACGGAACGCGAACAACTTCAGCGGGATCGCTCAGCAGTTCTCGGACCGAGGTCGGCTCACAGATGCTACTGTCATGGATCTTGTGTTGACGTTTTTCTCGACCGACCAAGTGACCGGTCCAAACGGTGCCACCCTACGTCCGAAAGTAAGAGAAATGACCGACGCGGGCACCCCGGCCGATCCGGGTCCGTTCGTCGCGCCGACGTACGCGTATCATGACGCTGCGTACGCTCGCTTGAACGAGACTTTTCGCACGCTTCGCTCGCGCAAATTCGAGTTGTGCGTATAGGGGAGCCAGGTGCCCCAATTCGGAGAGCCAAACAGCAGCCCAGTCTTCCCTAGCTGGGCTACTTCCACGATCCTCAATCGAATCNNGTGGCCGTCTGATTCGCTACAGCGGTCGCTAGCTTCCCGGCAATACGGTCGTTTGATGTGGCAGCGATCGCAGCCGCTCGGAGATCCGCCGAATTACCAGAATTGGGAAAACGTTTGGTGGGACTGGACTGCATCTGGTCCCGCCGAAGCCTTCGCCTGGATCGACACGACAACCTCTGGCCGAAAAGCATTGTTGCGAATGCGGTGGTATGAGTCGCTGCCGACGATGGGCGTTCCTGGAACCGAGGCCTATTACGAAGCCTTCGTTGACGACACGTCGATCGGGATCCGCACAATTGAGATGCCGGATGACACGGACAACTTTGAATTCAACGCGAATTGGCCAATCGTTGCACCGGACGCCGGCGTCGTGCTGCCGCCCAAAACTGAACCCATCGGCGACGGCGAATGGTTCTGGGTCGAGACGAACGCGTTATCCGAATGCTGGCGATGGTTCGGCAGCCAACAGACCACGCCGTGCGTCCATGAATCAGACCCTAACGGGATGTCGTCCCTTGCGGTCAGTTTGGACGGTTGGGATTGGGGTGATTTCAAGCTAGGCGTTGGCGACACTCTCACGCAAAAACAGCTTGAATTTGCGGGCAAATTGAATCAACGTCATATTGTTGTCCCCGTGTGGACTCCCGACCTTGGCTGGATACCGTGTGAGCTCCAGTATCAGAGCCCTATCATGTACGATCCGATGGCGAACCCGACATTTTTCGAAGTCGGAGCCTATTACGGATTCGCACTACAGCTCGCTTTTTTTCAGGATCGCTGGAGAGTCTTTTTGCACATCCGAGTATGGAGTCGAAGGCTGATGACACCGACATGGGAACGCTGGGCATCCAGGACAGTAAGTAGCGGTTTATTCACCGTCTTTGGGTTGAATGCTGCCTTAATGAATTCAGTTCAATTCATTCCCGGTGCACCGTACGCCTCTCGGTCCGCTGACCAATACGAATATAACAGTCCGATGTTGAACACTCCGCCGTTCGGGCCTTTCGGTTTGGGAGAGCTCGGCGAAGGCACGTGCAAAGTCAACGAACTAACGCCGACAGAACGCGGAATCGAACCGCCATTACAAGGACCAGTCGATATGCCACGACCACTATTATTAGTAGCGGCTGCCGCCGCGACCAACCTACCTAGCGGAACACTTGTCACATGTAACTTCGCACCCCCTACTGAGAACGCTACAGACATTTCCCTGGTGGGCGGGAACGAGTGGAAGATTGGGCCGAACACGAAAAAAATCCGAGTTCTGACGCAGATCGTGAACCCAGACTCAAGTGGCTTCAATGACATTCGTATCGATAAGAACGGTCTTCCGTTCGCTGGCCGGGGTCACCAAACAGACAGGTCATCCACGGGTACACCGCAACGTACCGTTATGAATTGTTTTTCGTCCTGGATCGACGTCTCGGAGAACGACAAAATAACGGTTGGGCTGCGATCATTCACACCAGGAGGGAATATATCAGTCGGCGATAATTCGTGGATCAATATAGAGTCGATGGTCGGCAATGTCGAACCGTTCTCGGCCACGGTTGTGGAACACGATGATCAGATCCCGGCTGCCGCAACCCAGATCTGGATGATGAAAACTCCGCCGAGCCTTAACGGCTACAAACTCACGCACATCGGTGCATCTCTTGGCAGCAACAAGTCACCAACGGAGGATCTACAGGTCGCACTCGTCTGGATTCGCAAGGCTGGCCGAGTCGTGGCGGACATCACAGATGCCCCAATTCAGATCGATGCCGATCACTGGACGAGTGAAACAAGCCAGTCACCGGTGACGATTCTTGGCACCGGCGAAATAGCGAACACCGGCGACATCATGGTGGCAATCATTCAACAGCCAGCAGTTGGTGCCACCGGCTTAATAATCGACCTAGAGTTCACTGAGCAACTATGAAAAAAGCCCGACATTTTGTGTCGGGCTTTTATCTGGGAGAGGCATTGACTCAATGTCGCGAAAATTTGAAAGGCTAGATCTCGACTCCCTGGTGATTGTCCCATCTCTCTGGGTGCCAGCGATCACGCTCTTGACGATGTTTGGCCAATTCCGCTTGCCACTGCCTTAAACAATCCTCATGGAATTTGAGCTGAGCGGTATGCCACTGCATGCTATCGCGGGAATCTTGAATCCAATCAAGGAGCGTGAGTTCCCATTCCTTATCACCATATTCATCTTTTCGATCTACTGCATTCATGATGACTGCTCCTTCCGTGCCCCGTACCCTTTCGCACCAAAGATGCGATCAGTGTGACGTTTGACGGCATCTACCGTGTACACCTTCCCCATCCATTTCCGCTTTTGACGAATCGTGCAAGTCATAGCCGAACGGACGTTGCCAGTCCTTCGCCCAAATTCAGCGACGACGCCACATAACGTCCCGTATTGAACGAAGGCAGACCGGAGTTCTGGCAACACGGCTTGAGTAAACGGGAAAAGCGAGAACCCGCGGCTGCCGCTTTTCCCGACAATGAGTGTGCCACACCAGCGCGTCGGAACGCCCTTTTCATGAAGCAAGCACTCGTGTGCTCCCACACAAGCGATTGTGCGACCGTCATGGAAGTGGGTATTAAACCCGAACCATTCATGGGAAACGATCACCACGCGCAGAATCTGC
>CAMYOI010000627.1 GCA_947259955.1 uncultured Gammaproteobacteria bacterium | reverse complement strand
TGTTGCATGTCTCCGAAGGTGCCATGCTCGAATATGGTCTCATCATAGAACTCGGTCGCGAGGTCGGCACGCGTGAAGGTCGGCGACAGCAGTCGGAACCAGTTGGCCGGATTAAACATGACTTGCTGGGTAAGTTTACCCTGGACATCGCGCTTGAGAAAAACCTGCTCGTAGTCCTCGAAGATACGATCTCCGAATAGGCCAAAGTAGGCGGCAGTGAAACTGCCACCGGATACACTGCTGATCCCGTCCACCTCATCCGAAAGGCGGTGCGTGTGGCCTTCACTAACCACCTCGGTCTCAGAGAGTTCTTTAAGAACGCCGTAGGAGAATGCTGCGGCCCGGGTGCCGCCACCGGAGAAGGCCAATAATACCAACACCTCGCTACTCTTACCGGACTCATCGCGCACATTATTGTATTGGTAACCGGCCTTGGGATCAGACTGCGGCAGCGGCGGATTGACAGGATAGCTCGTGGCACACCCCGATAGGAAAAACAACATACAGTAGGACAGAGACAAGAACTGTGGCAATCTATGCCGCGTCGCTTCCTTCCTGGTGAAGCGATTTCTGTTATACTTTGTAAATTTCAGCGTAAAAACCAACATTAGACGGTTGTACGCATGATCAAAACTACGATTAACAAACCAATTTAGAAAGTGTCGACTTTTTCAATACAATAAGTATGAAGTTGCCGGTCACCGGCACCGAGCGAATGACTCCTTATGGCCGAAAGCGCCAGTACACCCTCGTCGATATATGATATTAACACTCAAATTTCGACGGGCTGCAATGGGTTCCATTACTGCCGGTGGGATTTTACAGGGTCCGGTAGGTAATTGCTGCACTGCACAGACAGCAACCGACCCATTCCAGCCGGTGGAGTATCGATCACCCTACGCCCGCACCCTGTCCTTTGCAGCCATTCGCAAAACGCAAATGAACTATGGGCTCGGAAGGAGCACTTCGATCTGCCGGTGGGCGTCCATGGCCAGCCATGTGTCCTGGCCATCGCGGCCGTATATGTCGTCCACCAGCAGGCGCACTCGTACACCTCGGTCTGCCGCGTCGATTAACTCCTTGATGAGCAGCCGTCCCAAGGTGTCCTGGTGCCACATGTAATACTGGGTATCGATGCTGCGTTCAGCGAGCCTGGCCGACAGCGCGCGGGCGACAAAGGCATCGCGTCCATCCGGCAGCAAATACACTCCGTTCAACCCGGGGTTTTCTCTGGCCTAATTTCCGAACAGCTTGCCGAGCCGGGTTGCATCGCCTTCCCCGATAAACCGGGACGGCGATTTCCCGTAGTTGTCGAGCAATCCGCAAGCATTCAATAACGACATAAGCATCACTCCCGTTAAAGCCTTCTTGACCCTCTGCCGGTCGTGATCCGGGGCGACATCACCGTCAGTCCGACTGGCCGTCATCTCCGTCATTGATTTGACGGCTGTTGGTTTCCACGTCGCTTCGGTCCACGTGCACATCCAGTTGCGGGTAAGCGATGGTGATGTCCTTCTCCTTGAACGCCCACCAGATCGCTTCCATCAAGTCCGCTTTGCGTGATACACAATCGTAGACATCGTCGATCCAAACGGCGATGCGATAGTTGACGCTCGAGTCGCCAAACTCGACCAGGCTCACCCACGATCTCTTGTTCTTCTCCTCCAACTTCCATTCCAACTTGTCGACGATTTCCTCGAGCGTTTTCTTGACCACCGCAAGGTCCGATTCGTAAGATACGCCGACCTGAAAATCAATGCGATAGGTCCGGTCCGTGCGTGTCAGGTTCTCGACCGTCGACTGGGTAATCAGTGAATTCGGCACCAAAACATCTTCGCCCTCGAAGGTCGTGGCCTCGGTGACGCGGAAGCGAATACATTTGATGACCCGCCATTTTCCCGCAACGATGAGGACATCACCGGACCGGATGGTTTTCTCCCACAGGAGTATCAGGCCGGACAAAAAGTTCTCTATGATGTTTCTTGCCGCAAATCCCGCGCCCACCGCCAGGAAACCGCTGGCGGCCAGGATGGAATTGAGATGAATACCGAGCAGATGCAAGGCCAGGTCCAGGCCGATGAACCAGATCAACACTTGCGCGACCATGCCGTACACCCGCGAACCTTCCTCATCCGTCCCGTGCTCCCTGACGGACCGGTTCCGAACCAATCTGTACGCCCAACGCCCGCCCAGCAGGGTCGCAACAACAATGGCCGCGACCATCAGCAAAGAGCCCAGCGTTGTCTGCGTGTCTCCTATCGTGAACAGACCCCGGTTCAGTAGTTCAGACATCGCTTCCAACTTATCGCAACCTCGCTTCGCACTGGATAACCGTGGTCTGTCCCCTTTTTATCGCTCGCACGTACATCATTGGGTAGAAGTGTCACAAAAGTTTTTTAAAGGTAAATTGGCTAAAGCCGCTAAAGCCCGATTAAGAAGCGCCTTTCCCTCCTCTTTGGCATAGACCTCCTTAGGGTATGGAGATGACCCTTCGCTACTCGCACCTCTGGACTATCCACGAACCCGGTTGGGATGCCAGATCCACATGACGGCGACCAGCACGAAGGTTACCGGAATATCCGTCCACAGGTGCGCGTGCTCATTCGGGTAAAAGAAAGCCTGCGGGATCATTACCAGGCCGTGCAGCAGGTTGGCGAGAATGCCCCAGTCGAACAGGGCCGCGTTCGCCCGCGGGTCGCGGGCCCCGCGGATCAACAGAATGGCCCACGCCGCATACAGCGCAACCAGCATAAACACGTAGGGATGTAGCCCGTCATAGGGTGAGGGCGGATGAGCCGGGCCAAGCTCCATACCTTCCGGGAGTATTCCCCAGCTGAATCCCGGCGAGTATAGAACGAAACCCAGCAGCAAGGCCGGGATCAGGATCCAGCCGACCACACGCATGACCAGGGCCGATTTTCGAAGCTGTGTTTCCTGGTCGTCGATCATGTTTGGCTTACCCGTTTTGGTCAGGTTCCGGGCGTGTACCAGATCGGCGAGGTATAGGCCCGGTCCTGAATCGTCATCGTGACCTCCTTGGGCATCGTGATCCCATACCGCTTTGCGTCGTAGGCCGTCCATCGCGGGGTGGGGATCTCGATGACGCGCACGTAGTAGAAGGCGCGCTGTTTCGGATCGAAGTCGGGGTCCTTCCAGTGGGCCATCAGCATGACGTCCCCGATGGAGTTGGTGTAGCTCGCGTCTGCCACGTCCACCGTGC
>CAMYOI010000626.1 GCA_947259955.1 uncultured Gammaproteobacteria bacterium | reverse complement strand
CACGAACAACAAAGCGGCGCCCAAGACCCCTACAACTACCCCTGATATGAGATCAAAAGCCAGGGTTGTTGCTATGACGACCAGCGCTACTACACCATCGACACGGGTATACGGCTTGCGTAGCCAATGCAGGATGTTACATTCGAGTAAGTCGATTCCTACGTAGACAATTACTCCAGCGAGTGCGCTGACCGGGAGCAGTTTCCCAAGCGGCCGTAGAAAGATAATTAACAAGATGATGACAAGGGCGGTTACAACCGCCGCCCACCGCCTGCCGCCCGTTCTTACCGAGACCAGAGTCGACGCTTTCGTGCCTCCTCCGCCGATTCCGCCAAGCAGCCCCGCAACAGCCTGTCCGATGCCCTGTGCCACCAGTTCTCTAGCGGAGTTGTGACGTGCGCCGGTCCTGTCATCGGCGACTACCGCGGTGAGCAGGCAATCAACCGAGGCTACAACCGAAAGAGTCAGTGCGGAAACCAAAATGATGTGCCACGGGAGGCTACCAAGCTGTGACATATCGATGTTGAAAGCCATGGAATCCAAGCCCGGAATCGTGCCCACCATCCAGGATGAAGGTATAGGGCCTGAATCTGCGGCCACCAAGAGGTGGAATGCCGCAACCCCGGCCACGAGGCCAACAATGATCGGCGGAACGCGTGTATTAAAACGACGGGCAATCATACTACTAATAACGGTGACCAAGGCGGTGACCAGTGGTACCACCGCCCACTCAGTTCCCAGTATCTTGAAATCGTCCCCGGAAAGCGCGTTATGCTGTGAAACTATCATGAGCACGCCGATGCTCGTCACCAGCCCGGCGATTACTGGATAGGGTATAAACTTTGTCAACTGACCGCCACCGGTTACACCAAGCAAAAACTGAAAAAGGCCTGTCAGAATCATCATGACGGCGATCGCCAGAAGCACGGCGTCTCCCTGGATACCATAGGTACTCACAGTAGCCAGGGTTACCCCAAGAAGCGTCGTCACTGGACCGTTGGGGGCGCTGATCATACTTACGGTGGCCCCGGACAAACCGGAGCACAAAGACAACGAGACGGCACCCACCAGGCCAGCAAGCGCACCAGCTGAAGCGTCAAAACCCAAGGCAAGGAACAGCGTGACCCCAAGCCCCATACACTGTGGCAGTACGACAGCAGTTGCGGCAAGACCGCCCAGCAAATCTCCCTTTTTCAATTGTTTTTCTTGGTGATCAATACTTAGCGAAGAAGGTTTATCCAATCCAGTCAAAAGCGTTATTGAATGATTTACACCTGGGTGCCATCGGCTGATATCCCGCAGCAATTAAATTCGTGCATGAAACAGGGAGACGACGCATATGGTGCTAGAGAGTCCGGTTCTTCGTGGTCTTCAAGTGAAACCTGGTCGAGACAGATCATTGGCTCTTCAGTGACTACCATATCCATCGGAACATCGTGAGTCTGTGTATATATTGTGTCGAGGCGACCACATTCGCAGCCGACTGCAATCGATATCGGTTTGGTTTTTAGAGCTAAAAGAGCACGATCAAAATAGCCACCCCCACACCCCAGTCGGTATCCTAACAAGTGAAAACCAAGCAAAGAGATCAACATTACTTCGGGTGATACAGCTTTTCTTATCGCCGGTATTTGCGTATCCCACACACCAACTTCGAGGTCCATACCGGGCGACCAAGCCCAGTATTCTAAAGGCTGGTTGTTCTCCACGATGACTGACAATTCAATCACTTTCCCTGCCTCACGAATTTTTTAACCAAGGGGTGCACATCTACATCACCTTTTAATGGCCAATAAAACCCGATAGTGCTCGCCTCTCGCAGCGCTCTCAAGCGTGATAATTTTGCCAAGATGACTGATCCGGCCCGGCCTCCATCATACTCAGTTAGCTGCTGGCGCTTCTGGTGTAATTCCCGTCGCGCAGTGCGCCGCCACATCCGAATCTCTTCCCATACTTGCATCACGGTTTTCCCGTCAGCCCGTGCTCCAAGCCCGTGGACGCTGCATTCCGGCAATCTTACACGCCTGTTTAACATAACCGTATGGAAACAGCTTAAATAAATGCTGCTTGGCATTCTTCTTTGCGAAGTCTTGTTCCTTTACTAAAAAATCCACGACGTGACGTACATCCGGTGCGACCCGATGTTCCAACCAATAATCATGCATAAAATTGAGGATCGGCCAATACATTGGGCTTAACTCAATACCCTCCTCTGCAGCGAGTGCACGCGCTACGGATTCATCCCATTGCTCTGGATCAATAAGATACCCCTCTGTACCGCGGCTTGGTTCAGCGTTCATAATCCTCCGACCTCACATACAACAAACGCTTCTATGCTACTACATCGTAGTTTCGCGTTGAATAACCGAAATCAGATACCTGCCCTAGTACTTCACGTTCACTTATCAACCGTCGACCTAACTTCCCCGCGCTGCGAACGACTGCGAGATTCCGGTATGAGAAATTTGCGGGCGTAGCGTGGTCTGGTTGAGGCCGGCAAGAATGTGTCAGGTCCAATCTATCAGGCCAGCACTGATATTGCCTAAGCTTGACTGGCGGCTGTCCGCGCGATAGCCGACGGAGTAAATAAATCTTGGGCGAGTGGATTTCGCTGCACTCTGTGAGGCAGGAGCCGGCCAACAAGAGACTGCCATCT
>CAMYOI010000625.1:2194-10118 GCA_947259955.1 uncultured Gammaproteobacteria bacterium | reverse complement strand
TCCTTAGAATACTCATTCGCTCAAACAATTTCATAGGATCGAAAAGGTTGAACTTATGGCACGCGGCCTTTGCGTGCATCCTATCATTGACAAGTTCGCAATCCCATGAATTGTATGGAAGACCAGACAACATGTTTTCTTTCTCAGTCATCAACTACACTCGAGATTTGAATTCCGGAAAGGCATTTTTCAACTTTATTCACCAGCACGATTTTCCACACATTCTCCCGAGATAATTTCATAGCTGAATGTCCGCTACGAGTATCAAGCTGCCGCTCGATTAACGATCAAGGATCGGTAATACAAGCATTTTCTAACAAGCCGTAGTGTGCCCATACCAGACATTTGTGCAACTTCATCCTATGCTCGAATTGGCCCATGGCGAATATTATGGTGTAAGAATTTCCTTTAGCGCCGAGCTTGCATATGTGATGTCATCAGCACTGACATCCAGATAAGTAACCGCACGCAGCGTGAATTCGCTGAATGCTCCAATACGAACCCCGCGGTCGAGTAATCGCAAGGATATCTCTGCAGCGGATAGTCCTGATTTCTCAACGCTAAAAAAGACCATGTTGGTCTCGACCACTTCTGACGCTACCTCGATACCGGATATTTTTGATATCTCCGTTGCTAACAGCCTTGCGTTCTCATGATCTTCGGCCAAGCGATTGATATGGTGTTCCAGCGCATAAATTCCAGCAGCAGCGATGATGCCAGACTGTCTCATCGCGCCACCAAACTGATGTTTGAACCGCCAAGCTCGGTCGATAAAAGACTCGCTACCTGCCAACACTGCCCCAACCGGGGCACCCAAACCCTTGGTGAGATCGATCCAGACAGAATCGTAAGATGCGGCAAATTCCTTTGCCGCAACTCCGGCTCCCACCACAGCATTAAATAACCTGGCTCCGTCAAGATGGGTATATAAACCGTGATCATGAGCTACGGTGGCGACTTCGTTAATTTGTTCGAAGGGCCAAATAGTGCCACCACCAAGGTTGGCGGTATTTTCTACAGAGAGTAAACGAGAACGGGGCATGTGGCGATTTATAGGCCGAATGGCGGCTCTTACTTGATCGGCGCTAAACGTGCCATGTCGACCTTCAATGGGGGCTGTCATCACACCCGCAAGGGCACCAGGCGCACCCACTTCGAAGTGAAGTGTATGGCTCGTTTTGTCAAGAATAATTTCATCACCGGATTCACAGTGAACCCGATATGCAATCTCATTACACATCGTACCGGAGGGCAGGAATATCGCTCCTTCCTTCCCGAGCAAATTGGCAACATTTTCGATTAACTGATTGGTTGTTGGGTCCTCGCTCTGCTGCTCGTCCCCAACTTCAGCGAGCATCATATATTGACGCATTCCCTCAGTTGGGCGCGACTGCGTATCGCTGTATAGATCAACTTTTAGTGGCGTCATAATATTTTCTCTACTAACTAGTATTTATTCAAATGGGCAGGCTAATCAAACTTCTATACTGACTCGGGCCGTTTTTGTCTGTCAAGTAATGCAGCTGAGTAGCAAATAATCTAAACCTGCAAAATCACACTACAAACGGGATTTGCTTTATATATGGATTAGATACCATTAACCATTTCATTGGTCATAGGACAACTACTAGCGCTAACTTAAGGAATTCGCATGTCGGCAATGAAGTATAAACCTGCCGGTCATTTGAATCTGACGACCGTCTCTTCATGGCCGGTTACTGACGGACAAGGATGAGTGATATCTAGGTTTTCAAGCCCAGTTTTCTCGGTCCGCTTTGTCGACGACAACCGTCGTTCGATATTTATCAATGGCAGAGAATATGAGAAGTTCCCAACAGGCTGGGCCCAACCCATTGCAGTCATCCAGTCTTCGTCGCGGGGCGACGGCTGGAGCTAGATCCATACGCAGGACAGAACCGCCCCGCCACCGATCATTGCATCGCAACTATGATCTGGACCACGTGCAGTGTGAGTATTTTTAGCAGCCGGGTACCAATAAATGCCCCAAAATATACCGCCGGCATATCCGAGTGTGCATCACTGGCCTTTCGGTCGTGGAATTACTTTTACTTACCTTTCTTACTTTGTTTGTCTTTTTTACCTTTCTTGTCTTTTTTGCCTTTCTTACTTCTCCTTTTTCTCTTTGACCTTTTTCTCTGTCTCGGGCGCTGTCGGCAGGTCCTCCGTCGCTACCTCTTCCGGTTTCGCTGTATCCTCAGCTGCCGCTTCGGTCGCAGCAGCAGCCGGGACCTCGGGCTTCTTCTCGTCTGTCATTGCTTTATTGATTCCTTCACGTTGATTGCGGAACACAGTATTTACTACAACGAGCGTTGCTGCAAGCGAATCTACCTATGCATCGCCAAGCGGTTCGTCCAGCCCTACTGTCCCTTTCTAGCAAGGCCATGCCGTAGACCACCATCACCCAAGGGGGCTACCAGCTGAAGAATCCGTACCGTTCCGGCACGACGCATATGGTTCTAGAATTCTCCAAAACCCAGTATCGCTTTTGAATTACTGGTCGTATGCTGAGTGGCATGCGACCGCTGTTACAACAGCTGTATGGCATAATAGCTCCCTCCTTAGCACCGAAGCATACCAACTCAATGCGAATTATCTATTGCGCCCTGAGTTTTTTTCTCACAGTCGTCTTTGCTTGGTCTGTAGTTTCAACCGTAGTAGTGGCCGATCCACCTGGAAACTATCATTTCGAGACCTACGACCGAGGTCTCGAAAGGGCCAAGATGAGTAAAAAGAAAGTCTTCATCTATTTTGGTCGAGAGGGATGCGGATTTTGTGAGGTCACCAATAAAAAAGCCTTTTCAGTCTCTTTAGTTCGCGATCGCTATCAGGGTAACTACGAGCTTGTGTACGTTGATTCAGAAAGCGGTAAACGTCTTACCCTCCCTTCAGGAGAGCGCATCACCGAGCGTGATCTTGGCACACGCTATAAGGCATTTGTAACACCGGTGTTTGTATATCTCGAGCCGAACGGCAAGCAAATATTAAAACGGGTTGGAATCCAAACGTCAGAACAACTCCTTGCCTATGATGACTTTGTACAAAAGGGGCACTATAAACAACTATCCTTCGAACAGTATGAAAAAACAGAAAACTAGTTCGTTCAAACATTCGTTGCTTATTGTTGCGGCCATCATTTCATCGTACCTGTATAACATTGTCGTCTGGGCAGATAAATGGACGTTTTCCAAACCCGTAGAGATCGCACGACAGCAAGCGGGCGTATTTCACCACGTAGATTCGAGTGGGCGGCAGAACATAAGCGCCGGCGATAATGGCGTGTTCATGGTTTGGGAGGATAATCGTTCTGGAACGCCGTCCATATATCTACGGACGGCAAGCAGCGATGGCAAATTTTACCCGGCAATCAAAATTAGCGGTGCAGGTGAAGCCTACGATCCTGTAGCACAAGAGTTCACCGGCGGTCATATCGTTGGCTGGGAAGAAACAGGCCAGATCTGGTTGCGCACATTTACAGAAGAAGGGTTAGGTGTACCGATCAAGCTGAGTGACAAAAATGCTGGTCATATCAACTTGACGAACGGAAACAAGGACGAATTGCTCGCGGTCTGGTCTGAATCAACTGAGCAACATCGACGAATAATGTATGCCGGCTTGGGCATTGACGCCGGGCAGTTACATATAATCAAAAAATCACCGTTGGATATACGGCCAGGAGCAGGTGACCAGGATTATCCGATAGCAGCTTATCACGAGTCCATGACGACCTACGTGGTTATGTGGGAGGACCGTCGCTACAAGAATGTGATGATGTTTTCAGCCATGGGCACAGTCAAAGATGGGTTCTCAGTCGGAATGCAGGCCAACGAACTCAAGGCTCCAATATCCGGTCTGTATGGGGTGGCGTCCGGTGTCGCGCGCGGCGCACTCACAACATTTAACAAATACGTCGCCGCGGTCTGGTCGGACAAGCGCAATTTTCGTTTCGGCTATGATGTTTTCGCCGCTTTCGCCAGAAACAGTGGGCGATTTGGCGAGAATCAAATAGTTCAGGACGGTTTCGCCGAGGGATACGAGCAATGGCATCCGACCATTGCAGGCATGAACGGGGATTTGGCCGTGGCTTGGGATGATGATCGCGACGGAGATTCGGACATTTGGCTGTCCTACTACACCGGGGATGGCTGGTCGGATGATATTGCAGTACCCGGTGCTTCAGGTAGAGGTATACAAACTCACCCCAGTCTCGCTATGGATTCAAGCTCAGAATTACACCTCGTCTGGGTACACCGAGATCAGGAGGGTGGGCCAACCAGAGTTCGTTACCTTCGGGGCACATTGAGCCGTTAGCCTGGATCCCATGCAACTTTTCTCTGCCTTGCGGCCCTCTTGAGCGTGGGTCGCTTTCAGTACAGCCCTCGCCTCGCGAACCTTGCTAGTGGGTAGTGAAAGTATCGGGAGGGGGCGGACAGTATCCAACCCTCGATACGTTGTTCAACTACGAGGTCAGTATTCGGCAAGGCCCTTCCTTGTCTGAAAGTTCAGTGGCACATAGTTTGGACCTATGGAGCAGCATTTCATGGGTTTATACTTGATGTCCGATTTGAGTATGGAGGAGCCCTTCGTGCTACTTGCCCCGAGTGGCCACAATTGGCCGGGTCCCGCCTGATGAGGTGCTGCGGAAGGTACGCGCCTAGCGCCTGTTTACTCGGTCCGCTATGGCGGTGACAGCCGCCAGTCGAGCTTAGCCAAGATAAGTACCGGCCTGATTGACTGGACCTGAAACATTCTTGCCGCTCGTGTAAAAACTCCAAAAACTCTCTGATCGAAGGGTCCCTTTTCCATTCCTGCAATGGAGATCGTGGCGTAGAGACGATCCTGCGAGGTCGAAATTTAAAGTCCAAGATCTGAAACGAGTTTTTACACAGTCTCTGCCCAAAGGAGACGATCGGGGAAACTTGCATGAGGACAGTCCACCGGCCATGACCTGACCTGCAACATACGAAAAAACTTGCGTTTTGAATGTCCGCTTTCCTGGTTATTTTTTATAGCGACCCACCACCGTGACGTATTACCGAAAACGGTTGTTGGTTGCGAATACCCCGTGATACCGGGTGAGATTGACTCTGGGTTTGGGCACCAGGGACACTCCCTTTTCTGGCGCCGCGCCGTAGAAAGGAGGAAGGATACAGAATAAGATGGACAACAATTAACCTCTCTAAGTCTTTAGGTTCTCGCGTGAATGTTTTAACCTACAACACGCATAGGCCGAACATTGCCGAGCCCCAGATGTGGAGAACGGCGGTGACCTCGTAAGAATATGCTTCGTTTGAAACGAAAAATCAGGTTCATACTGGGATTCAGTGCGCTAGCGTTACTGCTGCTGGCTGCTTATGAGTTATTCGACTTAGCGAATCCACTACGAATACTCGGCGATAGCAGCATTCAAAGTGCCGACCTGGGCGGGATTCCGGCAAACCAGTGGGTTCGCTATTACCAACCTGCCTATGCCAAATGGCGTCGGCAGGGCCACGCTGGTATAGCCTACGACACTCAACGCGCGACCTTCTACATCTTAGGTTCTGACACCCACGGTCAGAACTGGGATAATTCAGTACACGAATTCGATCCTGGAACTAAGTCGTGGACGACACACTATCCATCCGCTGATTCGGAAAACTACCGAGTCGACGACCGGGGCGTCGGGATCAGCGGTGACGACCAGACTTTGCCATGGGCGATGCATAGCTACGACAATGTGCTCTACGATCCCATCAATGATGCACTGGTGGTTACTGCGCAGCCCGGTCACAATCCGATTAGTAAAATGCTTGGCGTGTCACCTCGAATCCACCCCACATGGTTTTACTACCTGCCTTTAAGAATCTGGTTAACACCTGAGAACCTGACCCAAGACTTCCCATCCAACTTCGCCGGGTCCTCCGCCTATGACATCGAGCGATAGGCGCTGATATCCTACGGGTCGGGCTTGTTCGAATTGGGTCCGGACAGGATCGAGTGGCAGAAGGTGCCAACAACAAAAAGGCATGCGATCTACCACAGCATGGAATACGACTCGGTGCGCAAACAGTTGGTCGTATTTGGCGACTACCGCAACAGCAATGCGGTCTGGGTTTATAAACCGGGCCTCCTAGCCGGCGAGGCCGGCTCGTGGGATAAGAAAGAGCCGGGGGGAGACCATGTTCCGCCGGATCAGCATTTCCCTGTTGCTTTTGACGAACACAGCGGCGTGTTTCTGCTGCTACCAGACAACAGGCCTGCCGGGGAAGAAAGAGCAACGAGCGCTGGCACATTCGCATACGATCCTGACCGCAATCAATATCGCAGGCTGCCGGACGCTGATATGCCCGCGCTGGGTATGAACTACATGATGGTTTACGATTCATTCCGCAGAGTGTTTTTCCTCGTAACCGGTGACTGGAAGCGCCCGGCTGTGGTCTGGGTGCTGCGGCTGGATCTGGCGTCGCTCTAACAATGATCCGACCCATTGTCGCAGCGGGGTTGTTGCTCGTTTCCAGCTACTGCATTGCCCCACAGGCCTACGGTAGCGATGACTATCAGTTCACCAATGGTCTTTTTCAGGTGCCGTTGCGCATCACCGACAATTCCGGATTCGACCGGGTCGAGTGGCCAGTCAGTTCCGGTATTCCCCTCCCGGCGGGTGCCGTTACCGACACAGCCAAACTCGTACTTGTGGACGAGCTCGGCACGCGAATCCCAGCCCAGTTCAAGGCACTGAGCAAGTACAGCGCACGCGACAACTCTATTCGCTGGGTATTGGCTGATTTTCAAGTTTCACTTGAGGCTCACTCGACGAGGCAGCTCGTTCTCACAGACTTGACCGCATCCGTGGCCCACTCTTCGCAAATTCCCCGCAAGGTGGGTGCGCTAGTCCTCACTGAACGAAATGGGAATATCCTTGTTGATACTGGTCCATTGCAGGCCATCGTCTCGGCGAGGGACGGCAGGATCTCTACAGAACACTTCAAGCGCTATACCGGCAAAGCCTGGAACACACATGGGTGGGAGCGCGATGAACTGCTCGTTACGCGAAGAGTCGATGAGGAAATCTACTCGGGCAGATTTGCGGATGCTGAGCTGGTAGTCGAGGAGCGAGGACCTTTGCGGGCCACGCTCCGCATTCGCGGCACTCACGTACCACCGCTTGGCAAGCAGAACGGCGTTTCCGAAAGCTTTTATAACTACACGATCAGACTGCATTTCTACGCCGGCAAGTCATTCGTCAAGGTGCAGCTCGATGTTGAGAATTCCTCGACGAAACAATCCCAGTGGAACTTGCCATTCCTCGAGGCCGGCCTGCTGCAAGGCATTGAGTTGAAACCGGACCGCGACGTAACCTTTGCCTTCCTCAATGCCAGAACGGGGAAACACAGTTTCGGGACGGTGGTGAAAACGCCGGGGAATACGATAAGACTCGAACAGGGTGTTCCCGACGCGGACAAGCAGCGAGGCGTAGCAGCGCTGAGTCATGCTAATCTACTCTCGGTTGACGCGTCGGGACGGGCCAAGGTTGTCGACGCCGGAAATATCGCGCGCTTCATGGATGTGTCGGATGGTGCCAAGGGACTGACGCTAGGTATCCGTTACTTCTGGCAGGAAGGACCGCGTGCGATCGAGCTGAGTGACGAACACGTCAAAATAATCCCCCTGACCGGCAAGACGGGACTTCAATCCAGGAAGAAGAAACCTGTCTATGAGCTCGATTTCGGCCAACGTTACCTCAGCGATCTGTTGTTGTACTTCCACGGCCCTTCGGTTGATCCACTTGGGTCGTTGGCTGTAATCGAGGCGTTTGAGTATCCGCTGGTAGCGTACGCGCCAACGACATGGTATGCAGACACGGAAACCTGGTATTTCGAAGTCGATTCTTCGCAGACAACGCGAACAAGGGCGACACCGAACA
>CAMYOI010000625.1:0-2144 GCA_947259955.1 uncultured Gammaproteobacteria bacterium | reverse complement strand
GCCTCAACTCCAGTTGGCTCTCGTTCCTGCTGTCAGGCAGTTTGGCCGACTACGAACGACTTGAGGTTTCGAGCCGCCGGCATATCGCGCGAAATCCTGGGTGGGTTTACCGCGACAATGTCATCACGGCAAGGCCCGGGCGTAATGTTCTCACGGAAGTTGATCAAAAGCTGCTGGCCTGGGACAGATTGGCGGGCTTCGGACAGAAAGACTTCCATCTGTGGCTGGATGCGACGGGCATTGATTCGAACAAGGGTGGAAGCAGCTATTTCAATCAATACAAGCAGCTGCCAGACATGGAGCATTACGCGAACTTCATACTGTTCGAATACTACTTCCTGACTGGCGATAAGCGTGCGTTGGATTCGATCCATGGCTTTGTCAACTGGGCGCTGAACTTCCAGCACAAACACCTATTCGGCCGTACACTTCTGCCACTCTCCGAATTCGACTACTTCTCCGACGAGCCGGAAGCCATGCGTCGCGGCCACTACGCGCGCATCTACTCCTGGATGTTGTACTCAACCCTCGCCGGGTACCACGCGACAGACAGTCCCGTAATGGATCATTTTGCCGTGTGGCAGATTCGCAGGGCGTTGTCGTTGCTGCGTCACCGACACGGCCAATTCACGTCCTGGAACGTCAAGCCCGGTTTGATTCTGTCGCTACTCGATCCGTACATGCAACGCAAGCTTGCTGATCACTTCGACAACCCGCTGATCCGAAAGCGAGAATCCGTGTATTCGTCGAGCGCCCAGTCCTGGATGGAAGCGCAGAACGCCTTGGCGTTGCACGAGGCATATAAGACCTACCAGGATGAACGAATTCTCGACGCACTGTGGGGCATGGCGGACTATTTCTCTCATCACGTCATTTTTTATCCGGAAATCGGCGCCTTTACCGGGTCGACCGGGATGCCGACACCGAGCTTGACCAGCCCAGAGCTGGTCACGCCGCGGTTGCACGACAGGCATATTCAGGTGCTGCCGGTTCTGTATCACTACACCGGATGGAAAGAACTTGAGAAGCGCTACCGACGTGTGGAAGAGGTCATTGATGGGCGCGGCGTGAATCCCTGGTTTACCCAAACATGGGGGTGGGAGAAAATCACTCGGAAACGGCACTCGTCCGAGGCACCTGAAAGGATCAGTGACCTCCGACTAAAGAGCGTCGGGTCCGATGAATTTACGCTGACTTGGACCAGCCCCGTCGATGACGGTCCGCTCGGTCGCGCTAGTAGATACTTCGTAAAGGTCAGTGACAAGCCGATCGTCGAGTTTGCGCCAACCGACAATCCGTTGCGTCGAATGGAGAAGGCGCGCATTGTTTCTCAGGTTGAGCGTGGTGTTATGTCTCGCAAGAATTTCTCTCCGGGAAGGCTCAATTACTCTGTTGACGGGATTTCGGTCGCCCCCGAGACCTCGCTTTACGAGCTGGCCCACCCCAGATGGCACGAGGTTGATGCTTTCTGGATGGCCGAGCACGCCGATGGCGAACCGGTTCCGCAGGCGCCCGGTAGGCAGGAACAATTTACGGTGCGCGAACTGAATCTACACAATTGGTTTGGCAGTCCGAAAAAGGCAACCTTACCCGGTTTTGGATCCGACACACTATTCGTCGCGATCTGCTCATGGGATGAGGACAATAACCTGAGCGAGTTATCGAACGTCGTCAAAGTCACTTTGCGCTGATCCGGTCAGGTCAGTCGAAGTCACGCCCCATCTCCCAAAGTAAGGTCGGGTAAATAATGGGCTTAGCGTGATCAGGTCGCGAACGGCAGCATAGGAGCCAACGGTGGACAGTTTTCTGTAAAAGCTGATTGTCCGCAATGAGTGTGACTATCGGTCTATTGTCAGACCGAATCGAAACTTGGTTATTGATGTGAAAGATCAAATTCCAGTTTTTACAAATAATTCGAGCCCGAGCATTGATCGATGACCGATGGTGATGGTCATCTGCCCTTACCGGCATATCTTGTGCCGCCTTTCGAGCGAGTAGGAGACATGGACTTTATTCCTGCTGCAGCGCAGCAGCTTGGTCCGCACTTTGCCCAGACTGTGTAAAAACTCCAAAAACTCTCTGATCGAAGGGTCCCTTTACCCTTCCTGCAATGGAGATCGTGGCGTAGAGACGATCCTGCGAGG
>CAMYOI010000624.1 GCA_947259955.1 uncultured Gammaproteobacteria bacterium | reverse complement strand
CGCATCGATGTCCTGACGACGCCTCGAGCCACGACAACATCCTGTCAGTCATGGTGCCTTGAGCACTCTCTACGCGCTGAATCCAGATGGGTTGCAGATCAGATAGCCTGCCTTCAATCAATATGGATTGAAGATCGAGTATGTCAGCCAGCCGGTTCCGGTATCCAATGTTAACGAAGCGTAACAGTTCTCTGAGCCACGTTGAGTACCACAACGGAATCTAGAGTGTCGTCATGCTGCCTCGTACACTCAGCTGCGTCCCGGATGCGTGGAGATCTCCAGTCAATGTCTCGTAGCAGAGTCGTCAACAGCAAGCTCTGCCAGGTCGACCTTCATTGCCGGTTCTTCGTCGTCCGGTGCCTCAGCCAAGATTTGCAGCCAGACATCGTGTCCTTCGTAGCGACCTTCGACGGCGATGTACGCTCCATAATCATGCGGCCCAAAAGAGTGGGCATGCCATCGAAACTCGACCCGGTCTTCAAAGGCGGTCCACAACGGCTGCAAGTTTAGCGAAAATAGAGGCGACACAATCTCAGCGTCCTCGCTACCCCCTATCAATTCAATGGGACAGGGATACACCGATATTTCCGATAGCGCGGCATCCTCTCGATAGCGAAAACCCAAAGGTCCCATGAACGTGTGCGGCTCAATGCACCCAGATATAATATCCACCAGGGCTTCGATCCACACGGGCGTTTCTGATATCAGCTTGGACTCCTCGAAGTAGCTCGTCGCTTCTAACCTGCGCGGTCAGCGACAATTGGATTTTTGAAGAAAAAAAGCATTGATGTTGTCCGCGCGAACAGTATGCCCTTTATCTTCTGTCGCAGCGTGCGCACGCTCCAACGTTCGACGCACCACATTTCAACCGTAAAAGTCGCGTTGGAGGGGGTTCTTCAGCAGTATAAACTTAATATAATTAGCAAATGGCTCCAGCTCAATTTTGCAGACAGTATCTACAAAATCTCCTCTCCGTAGGTCGCACGTTTCCACTGTAGGGCTTCCGTTCTAATTCGCCGTCCGATCTGCCAACAAATCGGTAGGTACGTTCACTCCTTTATCGGGTCCCGACATAGGCGCAATGCCTTTGCTGGAATGGTTCTAGCCAACAGGTCGTCACTCGACATAATGAATAACTGTGATGCAGTCCACCCAGCACCAGGGTAGCGAGGCGAACTCATTCCCCCGGAATCTGTTCCATGAGACGGCTTTTCGGATCTCGGATTCGCACGTAGGCGGGTGGCGCCAACGTGTCGGTCAGTATGGCAAAGCACGCGCCTCGTCCTTTACTGGAGGCGAAGCGAATGGCTTGGATGTGCCCCACTTTTGCTACGGCACGCCCCAAGCGGTGCGTGGGAGAAACGCGACCGTCCCGACGATACCGCCACGGGCCTTTCAGTTCCCGAAGATCGGTCGCCAGCGTATTCCGGATCGTACGCTTCGTGAGGTCCAGTACGGTCTCGAGACGAACCTCCGCGACATAGCACACGAAGGCGGCTCCGTGCGAGCCGGAGCCAACCCCGCGGGCCAGCCTACCTGCAAGTATTCGCGAAGCGACGTCTCGTAATCATCGGCCAGGTACAGGCTGGGCGCGCCTCCCCTGGGTGTGAAACGCGCCCCACCACTCGGTGGACCGAGATTGTATAAGGGCCGCGGCGTGTAGTGCGCTGTGTGAGAGAAACGATGGAGCGCATTGACTTTGACAGCGCGGCATAAGAATCCTTCATAGCGCGTGAGCGCGATGGTTTTGAGCACACGCTCCAGCGTCCGGGTCGGGTGCATCAGCCCGGGTGCCCGAGTACGGCGTCCTCCAGCAATTCCGCGATAATCTCTGGCTTGCCCCGTTCCAGCAATTCCTTCGGTCGTAACTTATCGAGGTCAGGATTGGGCGCGTTCAACCAGATACGGGCTTTATGCGCGGAGCCAAACAGTGACAACAAGACCGAGGCGATGCGAACGAAGACGGTGAGCTGGTCCTGAAGACTCTCCGCGTCGGGGGTCTTATGGACCGCCTGTGCGCTATGCCCGAGAATCCTCGCCAATCTGGCAAGTGGAAGGTCGAAAAACTTCGCGATACGCCCCGCGTCGATGCGACCGGAGTTCGGGTGGAACAATTCGGCGGGAGGTTCGCCAGGCCGGCCCGCATGCCCCTCCCCCGCCGCCTGGTTAACCAACCTGCGTAGGCTTTCTACATCGCAACTGGCGACGTCGGTGATTAGTATCGGCACCGTGGGCGCGCGCTCTCGGACGAGTTGAATGCTGGTTTCCAAGCCGGGCACCATGGGCATGGCGATATCGATGAGAACGAGGTCGGGATGCGTTTCCTTCAACCGTTTGGGCAGGGTACTGCGTTTGGCCACGGCTTTCAGGTCGAGTTGGACCTTCTTCAGGCGCGGGCGTAACTTTCGGAGTGTCTTTTCATTGCACAGGGCAAGTATAGTATCCATTGGTTTTCAACTTCATATCAACCCATATTCAACCAGTCTACTCGTAGTCGAGTAATCGCGCAAGTTGTCCACATCGATCTTCAACAATACGATTGCGGGCGACGTGGCATCCGGTGGGTGTCGAATTAGCGTTGATGCCGCGATGGGGAGCTGGACCGACCCGCGACAGTGCGTCTGCCATTGGAAATCATCGATCTTCGCAGGCGACGCTC
>CAMYOI010000623.1 GCA_947259955.1 uncultured Gammaproteobacteria bacterium | reverse complement strand
TCGGTCAGGGTATACGAAATCCCTGCTCTTGCCCTGATCATAGCCGTCTTCTCGATGCCGAGTTTTTCGGCTATTTGATCGGCGGTCAGGAATCCAATGCCCTTGATGTCCCGCGCAAGGCGATAAGGATTCTCACTGACCAGAGGAATCGCGTCCGCGCCGTAAGTCTTGTAGATTCGTACGGATCGTGACGTGCCAACACCGTGGGATTGAAGAAACACCATGATCTCCCGGATAGCTTTCTGATCAGCCCAGCCGGCGGTGATTTTCTCGACGCGCTTAGGGCCGATGCCGTCGAGTTTGCGCAACCGCTCGGGCGCGTTTTCGATGACATCGAAGACCTCCTCACCGAAGGACTTGATCAGCTTCCTGGCGAAATGAGGGCCGATGCCCTTGATCATGCCGCTGCCAAGGTATTTCTCGATGCCGTCCAGGGAACTAGGCGGCATCACCTTCAAGAAGGTCGTCTTGAACTGAATCCCGTGCTCGCGGTGACGATCCCAGCGCCCACTGGCCTGGATGAATTCGCCTGGTTGAACAGATGCGGCTGACCCGAGTACGGTCACAAGATCATGGTGGCCGCGAACCTTGACCCGCAGTACGCAAAAGCCTGTTTCCGAGTTATGGAATGTGACACGTTCGACCAGCCCCGAAAGGGGCTCACGATCCACCATGCCTTGTCACCGTCAAAAATGCCATGCCCGTAAAATCCTCAAGGTATTGGAGAAAGATCTGGCCGCTTTTGGGTTGGAAGCGACCATCTCGCACGTTGATGATCGCAGTCGATAAACGATGAATGGGTGAATTTGTCGTCTGCACCCAAGAAACCAAGTGGCTGCGGCTAACGGTCCGACAATCGATGCACCGAAGTACTGTGACCAAAACTGTCGAGTCTAAAGCTACGATATCCCGCAACACGGGTGTCGAATGTTTTTTCGGCCCGTGCAGCAAATTGCACGCAGGTCGAGGGCGTAGTGTATATCGAAGCAGTGCCGATGCGTCCGGTGAATTCCTGATGAACATGCCCGGCGCACACGACTTCCAACTGCGGAGAAGCCTCGATAAGCTCGATGAATTCGTCGGCTTGGCTTAGCCCGAGCTTATCGAGCCAAGCGACGTTAATGGGAATGGGAGGGTGGTGAATAAAGACCAATGTCCGGGTCTCGGGATCGTTAGCCAGATGAGTTTTCAGCCAGTTTAACTGATCCGCGTCGATGGCGCCCTTGACCTCGCCCGTGACCTGGGAATCGAGCCCAATGATGCGCCATGCACCCGCCGTTAGCGTGAAGGTTAGGGGGGCTTCGTTATTGGGAAAGCACTCGGGGAAGGCCTTTCGCAGGTTGCTTCGATTATCGTGGTTGCCAGGGATGATTCTGCAACGATCGAGCCAGTCCCCGAGCGCCTCTCGCAGCATCAAATATGTCTCCAGCGTCTCATCCTGAGCGAGATCTCCGGTGAGTATTAGATAGTCAACGTCGGGTTGCTCCCTTCTAACCTGCTCCAGCACGGCACTAAAAGTGCTCCACGTCGCCACCCCGGCCAACAGCGCTTGAGGGTCCTTGTACAGGTGCAGATCGGTGAGCTGTACGATCTGAATCGTCATCTTCTCGGTATCCTGAATTTGTGAATTTGGGGTCGGGGTAAAAACATACGCCTAAAGTTTTTACTCTGATTTCATTATCCCGCCAGCGGTGAACATGCTAAATTCAGCCTGCATTTAGCAACCGGTCAATCATTGTGACTAATGGTTGTTCGCTGTTTTATTGTTTGCGAATCAGATTCGGCATTGTAAAACATAGTAGTGTAATCCGCGAAAGTCGTGCCCGCTCGATATACAGCGTTTATTCCTTAAGACGATAGAGCCGTCTACCGCGCGGATTCAACGGCGTGGTTTTCGCGACCGCTCGTTTTTGAAGGGCACGGAGATCTTTAGACGGTAACGAAATATCAATTCGACTGGGGATGATAGTCTCAAGGAACACTTCCTCTTCAGACTCTACGTACGAAACCAGATACGCGTAATCCCCTGCCACAATCATCCGCCCGGGATGACGATTCTGGCAGGGGTGTTCAAAGTTGTCTGCGACATCCCTAGCCCGCATTTCTGCCAAGGATCCCGGCGCTGGATGGTCCAGGCCCCTAGCTCACCTTATTTATCTTACTATGCTGTCGGTTTTTTGTTTGTCGCTTTCTTTTTGGTTACGATTTTCTTGGCAACTTTCTTCTTCGTAACCTTTTTCTTTACGACCTTCTTCTTGGCTGTGCCGGGCTTGGTGGCAGGCGTCTCGGGCGAGATGCCCATCAGCCCCAATATGCTGCGGCGCAGATCGCCCATCTGTTTGATTACCGCGTCCATAGATTCCGCCGCCGGTGACTGGACTCGAGTGATGGCCTCCGATATCCGTTTCTCGAACATACTCTCCATGAAATCGATCGTGCTTGCCGTTGCCGAAGCGGCCTTCCTGACTGAACCGACCAAATGCTCTCGATATTGCTCTTCTACAGCGGACCCCTGTTTGACCAATGAGTTAAACAGCTTTTCGCCTTCCTGTTCCGCCTTAGAAAACGCTCCAAGACCTGCCAGCCAAATTTGGTGCGCAGAATCCTCGATCTTGTCGAGCGCGTCGAACTCTTCTTTGGTTAGACTTTTCTTTTCCTTTCTTTGCTT
>CAMYOI010000622.1 GCA_947259955.1 uncultured Gammaproteobacteria bacterium | reverse complement strand
TGCTCGTCATCAGGATGCCGATGACCTTTGGTGGGTCGGCTGCAACCTCATGGCGCCAGTCTCGCGCGCCACGAAGCGGGTAAAAATGCACAGTTTGGCGCCATCGGCCGAGCGGAACCGCTACCGGTATTGAGCGGTAGTTGCAGGAAACCGGTGAAGGGGGGTTGGCGATGGCAATGCTCATGGTCGGCCACCGCTGAGCGTGGGTGGTGCACGGGGCAGCTGCCCGCCCAGGAAGGTATCAATGATGAACATCGGGGCGCCACAGTCTGGGCAGACATAGGTGGCGTGAGGCTGCTCATCAGGGTCACTGCTATCTGCTGTATCCGCACCGTTCGTTGCTGTATCAGTGGACTCATCGGTTTTTTCACCCAACAGCAGCTCACGGGCCTGCGCCAGGTTGTCCTTGCGTGTGGTGTTGGCGATCAGTCCGTAGTGTCTGATGCGGTGAAAACCCGAGGGTAGGACATGGAGCAGGAAGCGGCGAATGAACTCATCGGAGGTGAGTGTCATCGTCTTGTGTCGATAGCGTTCCTTAGCCCGGTAGTCCTTCCACTTGAAGGTGACGCCCTGTTCGTCCATCGCGATCAGCCGGCTGTTGGCGATAGCAACCCGATGGGTATAGCGGGAGAGATAAGCCAGTACAGCGTCCGGTCCGGCGAAGGGGCGTTTGGCGTAGACGACCCACTTGCATTGGCGCAAGGGTTTGAGCCACTCGCAGAAGGACTTCGTCTCAGCGTAAGCGGCCATTCCAGGCCGTTATTGTCCGGCGAGTGCCAGGTCTGATCTCATAGGATTCTGGGAGAACTTTGTTTTCCAAACCCGTGGTGTAAGGTCGATGACCTGGCTTGCCGGGTGTTCACTGATACGTTGCAGCACATCGACCAGATAGGTATAGGGGTCGACACCCTGCAACTTGCAAGTAACCAGCAGGCTCTGAATAACAGCCACCCGGTCGGCACCGATCTCGGTCCAGCAAAACAACCAGTTCTTCTTTCCGGTCGGAATAACACGCAATCCCCGCTCGAGGTGATTGGTATCAATCGGCACCTCCGGATCACTCAGAAATACCTGCAGGCTGGCTTGTCGTGTCATGGCATAATTCAGCGCCTTGGAAAGCGGACTGCTGGGTAACAGGTCCGGTCGGTGACACTGATTATCACACCAACTCCAGAAGGCCCGCACCACCGGTTCGCTGTGTTGCGCCCGATAGGCCAGTTTTCTATCGCCCTCAAGCTGCCGGTCACGAATGATCTCTTCGTGGCGATACAATGCGCCGATCAACGCCAGGGCTTCATCGCTGGCCGTGGGTTCACTTTTCTGCGCTTTATCAAAACCTCTGCGGCAATGGCTCCAGCATTGCGCATGGGTCACACCCTCCTTTTTCCTGGCATAGGCCGCATAGGCTTCGTATCCGTCACTGAGCAGTGTGCCGCTGAAATCCCCCAGGAGTCTGTGTACATGGTCGTGAGCCCGCGACGAGGCGTAGTGAAATACCATTTCATCCGCATCGCCGTACATCGGCCAGAAGTAGGCCTGATGCATCTTGCCTTTCTTCTTCCGGCCGGCCTTGATCGGAGTCTCGTCCATCGCCAGTACCCCACCTTGCAGCAGATGCTGGCATTGGGCATCGACAATCGGCCGAAGCAGGTCGATGCCCCGAGCGGCCCAGGTCGTCAAGCTGCTGCGGCTGACCTGAATACCGCATTGCATCAGACGTTGGTGTTGCCGATACAGCGGCAGGTGATAACAGAACTTGTCGATCAGCATCCCGGCCAGGAAACTGACGTCGACCACACTCTTGTCCAGTACGTTAGCCGGCGCCGGGGTGGTGAGAATCGTCTGATGATCCAGCAACTTATACACCGGGCGGGTATACTCCAGCACCACATAGCTGCCGGGACGCTGGGCCAGGCGATAGGTGACCTTCTCGCCGATCAATTCGCGCTGGTCTTCCGGTATGGCCTCGATCTCTGGGTCTTTGACCGCAATAATCTCCCGCGGTACGTCCGCACCAAAACGCAGACCTGTGTCATTGACGGCACCATCACGGGCCTTCTTGCGACGCTGGTAGGTGATAGTCTCTTTGGGTTCGTCTTTCGGCGGTGGCGGGGTGGCCACACCCAGGGCCGACAGGAGATTGCCCTGGACCGCCGGGTCGACGTCCAGGCGCTTTTCAGATTTGCTGCCGAACAGCTGGCGCTTGAACCAGTCCAGCTGCTGTTTCAGTGCTGCGTGGTCGGCTGTCAGGAGCGCGAGATCGGCGTTCAATTGCGCGTTCTCCCGCTCTAATTCCATGACCCGATCGGCGACTGACAAAACAGTTTATCCTATTGATTAAACTGTGTATATTTTAACAAAACCAGCCCCGCTATGCGACCATTTTGTAGCGTTTTCGGCGCTTTTTCACCACCAGATCCACACCTTCGAGCAAGGCCAGAAATTCCGTATGACACAAGGCACGCTTGGCCGTGCCATCCCCTCCAAGGCGGGCGAATTGACCCTGCTCGAGTCGCTTGCTCCAAACACAGTAACCGCCCTCTTCAAACGCCAGCAACTTGATCTGGGTGCGACGCCGGTTGATAAAAACAAACCAATGGCCACTGGTCGGATTCTCCCCCAGGTGGTTTCTCACCATAAAAACAAACCAATGGCCACTGGTCGGATTCTCCCCCAGGTGGTTTCTCACCATCGCCGACAAACCATCAAAGGAACGCCGCATGTCGGTTGGCGCCAGGCACAGCCAGATCCCCCGGCCCGGCGTGATACTCAACACGGGCGGCGCAGGCGCAAGACCACGTCTGCCCCCAGCTGCAGTTCGACATCCCAGGACTCGGTTGCTGCCTGTTGTATGGGTTCCGACTGCAATTCGACGAATACCGGATCTTTTTGCAAAAGGTTCCGGGGTGTCGATCCCTCGTTTTTCAATTTCGTTCGCCAACGGCTGAAACTACTCAGAGATACGCCCTGTTCAAGGCAAAACTGGTCCCTGGTCTGCCCACTCTGTTCAAAACGCGAAAAAAGATCACGCCACTGATGCGGGCTGCGGCAAATCCTCGATTGAGGCTTCTGGCTGGTTGCTTCACTCATGCTGTCTCTCCATCATGTCGGTAATTCATCGATGGGCAGACAGGATAACGGTACTCAGCAGAATGAAAATAACGGCCTGAAATGGCCGCTTACGGTGTGCAACACCAGTGTCACGCCGATGCGGGCGCCCAGATGCCTGGGGTCGGCAGCAATCGTGCGCAAGGTCTCGGCGGCCGCCTTGAACAGGATGCC
>CAMYOI010000621.1 GCA_947259955.1 uncultured Gammaproteobacteria bacterium | reverse complement strand
GAGGCGTACGTCCTAGGGTTTCTGGGACCTGCCTGTGGGCTTCGCCGTGAACACCTGGATTCAACACAGCGGTTCGATCCCGTAATCCATGTCGACGTCAAATTGCCCCTGAAACTCGCCGCCCCTCTGGAAGATCTACTGTTAGATCCTCGGCCCTTCGTGGATGAGACTTATCATTAATATTGATATTTTCGCTTCGCAGCGTCGCTGAATTTATATGCGACGGTGTCTCCAATTCGCGCCTTTGGCTGCGAATGTTAACAACAGACAAACAGTTCACGGTTGGTGTGTGGCGGCCGTGTGTTCACCTGCGTACGGTTAATTCACGCGGCAGTCACGGGCAATATCAATACACTCCCGTCCTCTGATGGCCAGTTCATCGAATACTTAAGGAGGCAACCGTTTTGGACTTACTTCGAATACTGCCCAACTCCCGCCGCGTTCCTTCAGGGCTTGAGTGGGTCATCCTGAAAAAGCTGCCGATGGTGCTGCTCGGCGGCACGCTCATACCTGCATTCTTCAGCTTCCTCAACCACGCTTTTCCACCCGACGGGCCGCCATTGATTGTTTCCCGGCACCTGACCAGCCTGGACATATTCGCAATAGCCTCGGCCCTGACGGTTTTGATGACCGTCCTCACTGTCGCCATTGGCTGTTTCATCGTCGTGATGATGAAGGGTCCGGCGTACGTTGCCGATGCATACCCCTTGTCCGACAGCGAACACCCGCAAGATGCGAGAAACCGGCGACGATTGTGAAGCGAACTCGACCTGCCGACACACTTGACACACATTAAGAAAGGGTAATCAATCTTGAACGGCGGGCGTTCCACCTCATATCAGCAGACATATTCATACGAGTAACCTACGCAGTGAAAATCAATTGGCTCCCCATCGCTATGCTCGCCGTTCTGGCGCTTTCGCTCCTTTCCGGGATCAATCGTGCGCCGGTAGAACAGGTGTCCGAGATTCCCTACTCTTCATTTCTCGCGGAGGTGGAATCCGGTCAGGTCAGAGCGGTCGTGATTCAGGACTCGACGGTACGGGGTGAACGAACGGACGCAACGCTGTTCACGACGTTCGCCCCCAACGATCCGGGGCTCGTCGCCGACCTGCTCGAAAGCGGTGTGGAGATCAATGCACAACCTCCCACCGAGCCGGGCTTCCTTGGCCGTTTGTTGTCGTCCCTGCTGCCTTTCATTCTGCTGATCGGATTCTGGATATGGTTTTCCCGCCGCCAGGGCCTGGGCGGCCAAGGGGGCGTTTTCGGCTTTGGCAAGAGTCGGGCGCGCCGAACGCAGGGAGAAGACGTCAACGTCACGCTGGACGACGTCGCAGGAATTGACGAGGCCAAGGAGGAGGTGGGTGAGATGGTTAATTTTCTGAAGGACCCTGAGCGTTTCACGCGCGTCGGCGGCAAGATACCGCGCGGCGCCTCCCGAGTGCGCGACCTGTTCGAACAGGCGAAGAAGAGCGCACCCTGCATCATTTTCATCGACGAGATCGATGCGGTTGGCCGCAAGCGGGGCGCCGGTCTCGGGGGTGGTCACGACGAGCGCGAACAGACGCTGAACGCGATGCTGGTCGAAATGGACGGATTTGAGGGCAATGACGGCATCATCGTGGTTGCCGCCACCAACCGGCCGGACGTGCTCGATCCCGCACTGCTCCGGCCCGGGAGGTTCGACCGGCAAGTGGTCGTACCACTGCCTGACGTGAAAGGGCGTTCCGACATTCTTATGGTCCACATGCGCAAGGTTCCCGCGGAAGACAGCGTGGATTCGCACGTGATCGCGCGCGGCACACCGGGGTTCTCCGGTGCGGATCTGGCAAATCTCGTCAACGAGGCAGCGCTGTTCGCAGCGAGATCAGACCGCAGGACGGTGTCCATGGAGGACTTCGAGCAGGCCAAGGACAAGATCCTGATGGGTGCGGAGCGCCGATCTTTGGTCATGTCGGAGGAGGAAAAGCTGCTGACGGCCTACCACGAAGCCGGCCACACTATCGTGGGACGGCTGGTGCCGGAACACGATCCGGTCCACAAGGTCACGATCATCCCCCGCGGTCGGGCCCTGGGCGTTACCATGTTTCTGCCCGAGCGGGACAGGTTGAGCGCCAGCAAGCGCAGGCTCGAGAGTGAGATCGCCGTGTTATTCGGCGGCCGCTTGGCCGAGGAAATAATTTTCGGCGACGAGTCTGTGACTACCGGGGCGCAGAACGACATCGAGCGGGCCACGCAGATCGCGAGGAACATGGTCACCAAATGGGGGCTGTCCGAGGAGATGGGGCCGCTTACCTACGCGGAAGACGAGGGTGAGGTCTTTCTCGGGCAGGCAGTCACGTCGCGTAAGAACATGTCGGACGAGACGGCACGCCGGGTCGACGGGGAGATCCGGGCCCTGGTAGACCGCAACTACCAGCGCGCAAAGGACATATTGATGTCGAAGATCGATGTGCTGCACGCCATGGCGGAAGCGCTGGTGGAGTTCGAGACGCTGGACAGCGATCAGATCGACGCTGTGATGGCGGGCGCGAAGCCGACCAACGGCGGCCGGGACGGAGGCAAAGACACAGGAGGCGAGGCGGGCAGCGGGCCTGCGCCGAAACCCCGGTCACCCGCACCGGCTCCGCCGGCCGTGCGACCACAGCACGCAAGACAGTCACTGGCGGGATGAACCGCTCGTGAACTCGTTCGACCATGAAATGAGAGTGCACAGGACCGTACCAGACATGGCGCGTTCGGCAATCCGAGACGTCGGCACGTACTGGAACCGGAATTTGTTCGGGATCATGGTGCGCCCGGCATCTCCCGATGATCTGGCGTCGGTAAACGGGGTCATACGCTCGGCCATCATGTCGTGGGGCATCCCCGACCGAGTCAAAAGACTGTCGCTGCCCATTTACAGTTACTCGCTGCAGGATATGAAATACCTGTCCATGTGCGTCGCCGAGGATGAAACCGGGATCGTCGGTGTCGCGGCGTGCGAGCCTGCCCACGATTCCGAGACGCCGATTCGCAAAACGGGTGTGCTGCTACACGGCATCTACGTGCGGTCAGACCGCCACCGACAGGGGGTAGGTACTCAGTTGTTGTGTGAAGCCCGCCGCCACACCCGGCGATGCGACGCTGACGGACTGCTGGTCAAGGCGCATTCTGATTAGATCACGAACGACTGCTCAGGGTCGGGTGCTGTCTATGCAGCGCAGCAAATTATGTACTCCAATTATGTACTCCACCCTGCTAAATCCCACCGGCAGTAAAGGATCCCATTGCAGACCGTTGAAATTTGAGTGCTTTTAATATATTTCTACGAGAATGTACCGGCGCTTTCGGCCAACAGCTGACGGTCAGGCCACATCACGATGTCACGGTTGAAAGCATCTATTCTGACTCGGGCAGACCGGCCTTCAGCAACAGATCGCGCACCCATTCTTTTCGTTCAGGTGACTTGAAGGGTTGTGTCTTGAGGTAACTTTGGATGGTGAATTCCGGCTGCAACTCAAGGAGTTCGCTCGCAACCGGCTTCGCCTCCTTAAGACGGTCAAGTTCGGCGTAGACCGCAATTAAGCGGGCTCGAGCCATGTGATTGGTGGGCAGTCGTCGGATGGCCTCACTTAAAGTAACGATGGCGTCTTCGTGCCGACCGATCATGTGTTGGGCCACCCCCTCCACCCCAGGAATCCATGCCGGGTAACGAGGGCTAAGGCGTTTGGCGCGGGCAAACGCCTCCAGGGATCGCTGGGCCTCGCCGGCCCAGAACAATTGCCAGCCAAGTGCGGCATTTGTTTGAAAGTCGTTGGGCGCCAGTTCGACAGCCTGTTCGGCAAGGGGCAACGGCTCGGTCATGCTCGTTCTTCAACAAGGAGATGTTTGCCATCATCTGATAGCCGACGGGTCCTTGCGGATCCATCTCTATCGCGTGTTCGGCGAACTCGGTTGCCTTTTTCAGAGCTTCGTCCCGGGACAATTTCCACCCGCCCCATCTCGCTTCGGTCCAGTAGGTCCACGACATCCCCGCCCAAGCCCTTGAATACGCAGGGTCGGCATCGACCGCCGCCTGATAGAGCTCCCGGGCCTTAACCGTACTTTCCTTCGTGTATTTCGAGCCCTCGGCAAACGCCTGATTGCGTAGGAGCCAGGCCTCTAGGTTTTTCGTTCCATGGCTCGACACAGGAGCGTGTTCGCCGAAAATCAGTTTAACCTGCAGTTCGACGAGCACTTTACGGGTAATCTCATCTTGGAGTGCGAACAGGTTCTCGGCCGGGCGATCATAGCGATCGGCCCAGAGATGATTTTCGTCTATCGCATCGATCAATTGAGCCGTGACTCGGAGGCGATCCCCCGACCTTTGCAAGCTGCCTTCGAGGACATAGCGAACGCCCAGATCTCTGGCGACCTGCTCTACCCTCACCGCCTTCCCCTTGTAGGTGAACGTGGAGTTACGAGCAATGACAAACAAATCGGGAACTCGGGAGAGTGAGGTAATGATATCCTCAGTGAGGCCGTCGGCGATCGGATCCTGCTCTTTGTCGCCCGAGAGATTGTCGAAGGGAAGAACGGCGATCGACGGTTTGTCGGGCAGATCTAGAGGTGGGTTCCCTGGCAGGCCTGCCTTGCGCAAAGCGTTGAGCTCCCAGTTGAGATCTTCTTTATCCTGGTAAATAAGCGCCTTGGACCAATTCGAGATGGTGAAATCCGGCTTGATCTTCAGCAGCTCAACGGCATAAGCCCGGGCCTTCTCGTCGTTGCCCAGTACCGCGTGGATGGCCGCCAGCCGTGAATAACCGAACTGCAGCAAGCTCTTCCGATCGATCAGTTGTTGATGGGCTGCGATTGCCTTCGGGTATTCACGCGTCATCATGTAGGCAAGGCCCAAAGTGGCAGTATGCCAGGCCGGGTACACCGGGCTGAGTCGCATCGCCTGTTTTAGGAGCGGAATGGCCTCTTCGGGATGACCCGAGTAACAAAGACCCCAGGCAAGCACCGCAATGGCATTAGCATTGCTTGGGGCCAGTTCCACGGCTTTTCGAAAGTAAGAAATCCCCTCGTGGTACTGCCCACGAAGTAGACTCAAAGAACCCAGCAACATGTTCGTGCCGGCACTGTTCGGATCGAGTTCATGAGCCTTTTCCGCAAGCTTCACGGCCCGCTCGAAAGATGCCTCGCGGTCAGTACTCCATCCAAATCGGTAATCTTGGAGGTGATGCCAACCCATCCACTCCCAGGGGTCCGGATAGTCCGGGGAAATCTCGGCCGCCTTTCTCGCCCAATCGCGTGCAATAGCATTGTCTTCTTTGTTGAACCGGTAATAGTGGACCCGGCTCTTCTGAAAGTACTCAAAGGCCTTAGGATCAGGCACCCGTGAGTGGATTGCACGCAGCTCTTCTCCTTGCGTTAGTTCCACCTCGAGTTCGATCATGATTTGTTGCGTGATGTCGTCCTGTAACGCAAAAATATCTTTGAACTCGCGGTCGTAACTTTCCGCCCAAATATGGTGACCCTCCAGGGCATCGATGAGCTGGGCGTTGATCCGAACGCGATCACCGGAACGCTGCACGCTGCCTTCCAGAACGTATTGCACACCTTGTTCCTCGGCCACCTGTCTTACTTCCACAGCCTTGCCCTTATACGTGAAAGTCGAATTGCGGGCGATGACGAACAGATTAGGCGACTTTGAAAGAGTCGTAATGATCTCCTCGGTGAGGCCGTCGGCAAGGTGTTCCTGATCGGGACCTGAGAAATTATCGAAGGGTAGTACGGCGATGGAAGGTTTATCCGGTAAAGGAAAGGCCATGCGCTCTATAGATACAGGTTCCTCGTCTGGCATCCAAGGCTGAAACCACAAAGCCAATCCGCCTGCAACAATCAGGATGATCGCGGCAACCGCCGCGGATATTCCCAATGTGTTTGA
>CAMYOI010000620.1 GCA_947259955.1 uncultured Gammaproteobacteria bacterium | reverse complement strand
GAATGCCGTACACCCTCAACCGGTCATCGACAACCGCCATGGCGTCGTTGCCCATTTTGCACGTGCTGGTCGGGTGATAGATCGTCTGGCTGAATTCGCGGGCGGCCTGCAACAATTCTTCATCCGTTTGATGTCGCTTTCCCGGGACGTACTCTTCGATGATGCTTTCCTTGAGTGACGCTGCCGACACGATGCGCCGCGCCACTTTTATACTGTCGATCGCGACTGCACAGTCGCGTTCATCGGAAAGGTAATTGGGATAAATTTTCGGATACACCGACGGATCCGGAGTCGTGATTTCCACCCGGCCCCTGCTCCAAGGGCGCAACTGGCATACCGACGACGTGAACGCGGAAAACTTATGGGCGCCTTCTCCGGGTTTGTCCGCGGAAAGCGGCTGCATGTGAAATTGAATGTCCGGCCTGTCAACATCGGTGCGAGATCGTGTAAAAACGGCGACCTGGCTGGCGGCGAGCGTCAGTGGCCCGGTGCGCGTCAACACGTACTGCAGACCCACCCGTGCCTGCTTGAAGATATTGTTGACCTCATCGTTCAATGTCCGATCCCGCGTTTTGTATACAAGACGAATCTGCAGGTGATCTTGCAGGTTCTTACCGACACCCGGCAGTGCCTGCACAATCGGGATGTCGAGCGATTTTAAAAGGGCCGGGTCTGCTATACCCGAACATTGAAGTATTTGCGGCGAATTAATGGCGCCCGCACTCAAGATGATTTCCGCCCTCGCGCTGACCCGTCGGGTCGTACTTCCCTGCTTGTATTCGACGCCGCTCGCACGCTGGCCCTCGAATTGAATCTTCATCACGTGGGCGTGGGTCTCAACCTTGAGATTGGAGCGGCTTCGCGCGGGCCGCAAGAAAGCCTTTGCCGTGCTCCAACGGAATCCCTTGTAGGCTGTCTGCTGAAAGTAGCAAACCCCTTCCTGCACCGCACCGTTGCAGTCCTCATTAAACGGGATGCCGGTCTCCATCGCTGCCTTTATGAACTTCTCAGCGATCGGCCTCCTAAGGCGCAGATCGGAAACCTTCTGCGGGCCGCCAACGCCATGGAACTCATCGGCGCCGCGTTCCTGGTCTTCCGATTTTTTAAAGTAAGGAAGCACATCGGCAAAGGACCAGCCCTTGTTGCCAAGGGCCGCCCAATGATCGTAGTCTTCGGGCTGCCCCCTCACATAGAGCAAACCATTCAGGGAACTCGACCCCCCCAGCACCTTGCCTCTCGGCCACTGCAGCCGCCGCCCCGCGATGCCTTCGTCGGGTTCGGTCACGTAGCACCAGTCCATCGCCGGGTTGTGCATGGTCTTGAAGTAACCGACGGGAATGTGAATCCAGGGATTCCAGTCTTTCCCACCGGCCTCAAGCAGCAGGACCTTATTGGACGGATCAGCGGACAAACGATTGGCGAGAACACACCCGGCGGATCCCGCGCCGACAATGAGGTAGTCGAAGATCTCCGTCATGACAAATCTCCGGTACCGTTATGCTGCTTGGATGATAAACGTATGAATGGTGTCGGTTCAACGAAGGGATAACGCGCCATCGCCTTAGTTCCGACGGCGCGAACATCTGGTAGCAATTTCCCAAGCATCCGCAGAAGGCCGTTTAATCGCACTCTTGTCATCCGAATACTAACCGTATCCGTTGGCGGGTCGTCTCTCACTCGGTTTAGGATGCCGTGAATCTCATTAATGCAATATGCCCCCTGCAGCTTCTCCTGCAAGGCCTCTCTCCGGTATTGTTCGACCTTGGGTGGTCTCGCCATTTTGTTTCAATTCCTTATGTCAACCAAAGGGTTAATTATGTCACCTAGCTGGGGGTTGAAGTCTTTGAGTTTGGTAAGATTGGGCCACAATAAGGGTTTATCGAGATTTATCGCCCGGTCTATTTATAGGAACCAATTCGTACCCTGCTTCTTTCCCTTTCCACAGAAGGGTACATTTATGATGTGGGGCCAGCTTTTTAGGCTAACTCCCATAATGTTCAGGATGACGACCTAACTCTCCCATAATAATCTACCTTAATACTAACCGCGGGTGCGCCGCCGCGATTGCGCGCTCATCAACCGTAGAAGACTAACATCCCGCATGGGGGTCAACGGGTGATCCTTCATGGAGGATTCAAACAGCAGTCGATCGCTCACGGTGCGTCCGTTCTACGGGAAAACGGGACAGACAGGCCGTAGACCAGGATGGCAATACTATTGATATCCTGGTTCAGAGACGGGGGAACCAACAGGCTTCAAAGCGCTTGTTTCGTAAGCTATCGAAGGGCCATCCAAGACGAATGATAACTGACAAACTGAAGAGCTATTGTGCCGCGCACCGGGAGGTGATGCCGTCGGTTCCGCACAGTACTGAACAATACGAAAACAATCGGGCTGAGGTATCCCATGAAACTACTCGTCGACGCGAACGGCAAATGCGTCGGTTCAAAACAGCCGGACAGACGCAACGATTCCTATCGGTACATGGTGTGGTAAACAACCTGTTTCGGCTTGGACGTCACTTGCTACGGGCATGCCAGTACCGAATGTTTCGAACCAAGGCGTTCAGCGAGTGGCAATGGGTGACGTGCGCCGGCTCTACATGAAAAGATATTCGAATCGCGTATCCGCTTGATCGTTCCCCAATAACTTGACAGAACCCCTCCCGCATACTCTCGGTCAAACACTAACAGG
>CAMYOI010000619.1 GCA_947259955.1 uncultured Gammaproteobacteria bacterium | reverse complement strand
CTGAAGGAAGAGGCTGAAGCCGCCGCGGACCAGCAGCGGATGCCGCTGGCGGAGCCGGGCGGGATCCCGCTCGAGCCAGCTCCGGAGGTAGCGGCGGCGGAGCGGCCCGGGGGCCAGGGATCGCTCGAAGCCGTCCGGCACCGGGGTGGCGAACAGCCGGCGGGTATGCTCGAGCATCGAGGCGTAGAGCGAGGGTAAGCGGTTCCTACCCGGCGTTATTCCCATCGCGCGCCAGGTGGTGACAATGGCTGCTATGTAAGGCAGTAGCCGGTGGGAGCTGAAGATGTCGGAAGTTCGGACACGACGCGCACGGCGGACGCGAGCGCAATGGCAGGAGATTATCCGTCGAGGTGAGAGGAGTCCGCAGAGCGTTGAGGCGATCTGCACGGCGGAGTCGGTCAGCACGGCGAGCTACTACCTGTGGCGCAAGCGCCTGAGAGCAGAAGGTAGTGACAGCGCAGTGTGCCGAACGTCCCCGGCGCACTTTGTTGAACTGGGGCCGTTGGCGGCGGCGCCCAGTGACTGGGATGTCGAGTTGGAACTGGGCGGTGAGGTGGTGCTGCGCCTGCGGCGCAGCTGATGTTTTTCCCCGAAGGCCGGATTCGGGCGTTCGTCTACGGTGAGGCGGTGGATATGCGCAAGTCCTTCACCGGTCTGTATGCACTGACCCGGCATGCGTTGGGTCAGAATCCACTGTCGGGCGATCTCTATGTGTTCATCAACCGACGAGGCAATTACCTGAAGTGTCTGTATTGGGACCGCAGCGGATTTTGTCTATGGGCAAAACGCTTGGAGCGTGGGTGTTTTGTCGGTAAGCAGCGCCAGAGAGGGGTGTTGGAGCTGGACTGGACGGGGCTGAAGCTGTTGCTGGAAGGAATTGAGCCGGGGCGCCGGAGAGTCCGGTATCGGGAAAGAAAAACGACACCGGAACAATCGCTTAGGGTATAATATCGGGCATGGATTGGAGTGCTCGAGCCGCCCAAATGACCGTCCCGGAAATGGCCGCTGTGCTCGCCGATCACCACCGCTTGGCGCAGCAAGTCACCCTTCTTCAGCAGCAGCTCGATTGGCTCAAACGCCAGCTGTTCGGGGAGAAATCCGAGCGCCGTCTGATGGTGGATAGCGCCCGGCAGATGAGCCTCGGTGAGGGGTTCACGACTGAGCTCGCGGCGAACGTGCCGGTGGTGAAAACCATTGCCGCCCATACCCGCCGCGAGACCCGAAAGAAACCAGAGGAAGGCGACGAAGCGCCCGAGTTGTTCTTCAACGATCAGGTTCCGGTCGAAGTCATCGAAATCCCCAATCCCGAGCTCGCCGAGTTGGCCGAAGATGACTATGAGGTCATTGGCGAGAAGATCACCCACCGCTTGGCGCAACGCCCCGGCAGCTATGTGATCCTCAAGTATGTGCGCCAGGTCATCAAGCGCCGCTGCGATCAGACGCTGCACTGCCCACCGGCCCCGGCGGGCGTGTTCGAGGGCGCTCGCGCCGATGTCAGCTTCGTCGCTGGGATGGTAGTCGACAAGCTCGCCTACCATCTGCCGCTGTATCGTCAGCACCAACGCCTCAGAGACGCCGGCATCGAGGTCAGCCGCGCCTGGCTCACCCAGATCGTGCACAAAACCGGCGCACTGCTCGCCCCGATTGCCGAATCCCAGCTCGAGTCCATTCGCCAAAGCCGCGTCAAGGCGATGGACGAGACGCCGATCCGGGCCGGGCGCAACGCCAAGGGCAAGATGAACACCGGCTACTTCTGGCCGGTCTACGGCGAGCGCCATGAGATCGCCTTTCTGTTCTATCCCTCGCGCGGCTCGCAGCACGTGCGCGAAGCGCTCGGGCACTCGGCGCCGGACGGTGCGGTACTGATCAGCGACGGCTACAGTGCCTATGCCCGCTATGCCGAGCAAACCGGTCTCACCCATGCCCAGTGTTGGAGCCACACGCGACGAAAGTTCATCCAGGCGCAAAACGCCGAGCCCGAGGCCGTGGAATACGCACTGGAGGCCATCGGTGGGCTCTACACGGTCGAGCGCCAGATTGGTGAGCAGCAACTCGGCTGTGAGAAAAAACGCCGCTACCGCATCGAGCACGCCAAGCCGGTGTTGGAGGGCTTCTTTGCCTGGGCCGAGCAGCAGCTGGCCGATCAGGCGTTACTTCCCACCAATCCCCTGACCACGGCTCTGAACTATGCGTTGGAACGCCGAACCGGGCTGGAGGTCTATCTCACCGACCCGGAGGTGCCGATCGACACCAACCACCTGGAGCGGGCTCTGCGCCCCATTCCAATGGGTAAGAAAAATTGGCTCTTCTGTTGGACCGAAGTGGGTGCAAAACACCTCGGGACCTTACAAAGCCTGATCGCCACCTGCCGTCTGCAGGACATCAATCCCTACGACTACCTGGTCGACGTACTGCAGCGCATCGACCGCCATCCGGCCTCTCAGGTACACCTGCTTACACCGCGGTTGTGGAAGCAGCACTTTGCAGATCATCGCCTGCGCTCAGACTTACACGCGCAATCGCCGTAGTCCCGGGGGCCGATGCAGGCGGGGGGCGCGATCGCATTCGCACAATCGGCGTTGACGCGCAATAACTCCGCATCGTGACCGCTTACGTAGTGCGGGGGTAACGGCGTTCTTGGAAGGGACTACCCACCCGCAAGCACGCCGCTCCGAGGGTCCTCACCCAAAGGGGC
>CAMYOI010000618.1 GCA_947259955.1 uncultured Gammaproteobacteria bacterium | reverse complement strand
CACACATATACTGAAATGCCGTATAACCCAGCCATAGTAGTTGGTGCCCCGGGGGCGGATCACTTTTTCGATCCAGGTAGCCCCCTATTGTGGCAACTAACCGTACTGCGTTACCGAGCAGTATTGGTGGCTTCAATCTTTTTTTTTAGCGTACGAATGCAGGGTTCGTATTTCAACGTCCGAGAATAATACCTCGGCAGGGAGTTCCGGTGTTTCTCTGCCCAGAAGTGTCATCAACATAATTCGCCAACCGATGACCAGATTGATAGCGATGGCTCTACGCAGACGTTCTGCGGTCTCATGGGCGAGATCGTCGATGGAACAACCCGATTTCAGTACACGGTGCCAGTCTTCTATGCGCCAGCGCAATGTATATGGTCTATCGGCATAATATTCGGGCGCAGGCAGTTGGATCTGCAGGTGACGCAATGCGAGATCGGCCAATCGTTTTGGCCGGGCTGCACGGGCTTTTTGCTTGCTTTTCTTCGTTCTGGCGCTCTGCTTAGGGATCGGAACCTGGATACGGCCTTTTATGGGGGCCTGACGAACGGCAGCAAATAATTTGAAGGGCTCTTCTTTGATGTTGCGATCATGCTTGGCACGGATCAGGATATCAACGCTGGGGTTTTTACGTTGCTCATCGAAGAACTCAAAAAAATCAGCTTCCCGATCACACACGTCAACGATCTTCGTCTGTGGCATGATGCCGGCCAACTCCACCAGGTCGCGATGATGCTCGATCCAGACAAAGGTCTTTTTTTCCTCGATCGGAATCTGTGATGGTTTACGCTTGTCATCGACTGATTTGGCTTTCGGAGCCAGGCACTGGGCCTTAAGAACGCCCAGAGGAAGTCCATTCGTTGCAACCGCAAACGTCGAATGCAAGTTCAGTCCGAGGGTCTTGGCGCCCGTCTGATTGGCTTTGAGTTCCCCCAGGCCCGTACAGCTATCCAGATTGGTATAATTCAGTTCGCTACCATCCTGTAAACACAGCACCGTTTTTTGGCCCATCATACGTCGCGCGGTTCGCTGACGGTGGGGAGCCAGTATATTGGGCATTGTTACCGCTGAGGTTTCCGGTTGGTCGATCATCCTGTAGTAGGCTTTTGTGGCTGCCCAATCACCCTTGGCGACGCCACTAAAGGCGCGGCTTGGCACCTCAGCCTTGGCATCGGCCACACTAACCAGTCTTTTACTCAATCGCTTATCGCCTAATGGCGCCCCACCAAACTCATGTTCAGCCCAATGCTCTGCTGCCAATCCATCTGCAATGTCCAATGCACCTGATCCCGCGTTAGACGATAACCCCAGGTGTTTCCTGAACTCGCTTTCCAACGGATAGACATAAATCGCCTTGCGACTGAGTGCTGATTTACAAAATCGATCCTGCCTGCCGCGCCCTTTTGTTTGCCCTATTTCGATCCAGTTGGCCGCCCGATAACACGTGCCTGAATAATGCTCTATGTCCACAAAGCTCTCAATCAAATAGGGGCTGTATTGATACCGCTGCTCAAAATCAACCGCCAAACGAGCCACGCTCATGCTCAAAACCTTCGATGCCAAATTATGGCAATCCACACTCGGCCGGATCAGAAAACGACTCATACCAACCACTCGATGCAGGTGGGCTTGCTGTTGTTCTTTATCCCACCCGATCCATTTGTCTCTAGCCGCCAGTTGCAGGGCGGCGGCGGCAAAACCGAAACCACCCAGCCAACCATGCCGGGAGTTGATCAAGTAGCGCAATTGCCGACCAACCAGTGGGCCGTCCCCTAATGGGTGCTCCCTCAGCATCAACTCATTCCATATTCGTTTCTCTTCATCTGTACACACCATCACCAGTCGTAAATCCTCAACATCTCCCACCTCATGGGGAACATCAACAGGTAGCGAAACAGGTTCCGGTAAACGACGAGACAACTTTTTGGCCCGTTCTCGTGAGACACCTGGCAGGATAATATGTCCTGCCCGCTCCAGTTGCCGCAACGCCTTCGCGCAACCACTGATCTGGGGCTGGTCACGAGCATCATAAAACTCAAACTGTTTACATGCTCGTGTCGCCAAATCCGTTCGATGGAGGATGTCTTCATTCTCCAGCAGATGCCTGATATATTCTATATTCGCGGGCTTCGATAGCGTCCGCTTGATTTGATTTTGTGTGAACATGCGACATAGCATGCGCTACATAAGGCCTTATGTCCAGTCATTATATACGGGTAAATGGCAGGCCTAGAACGATGTCCTGGATAAAAACTCCGAAGCCGACAGGCATTATTTCCTTCGCGCCCTTAGCGTCCTTCGCGGTGAAAAACCCGGGCCTAACGCCTGCGTTTCAACCAGATCCAGCCGCCGGATAGTGACAGCAGTATGAGTAACACAGCCGCAGCGTCGAAAAGCCACGGGCCCAGTTGGCCGAAAAACCGACCGCTGTGCAGATCAAGGATGATCCGTTCAACAGGTAGCACCTCACCACGATAATGACGTTGCAGTGCGTTTTTGAGTCTTGGCTCAAGCAGACTTGGTGTGGCCCAACGGACGCGGGTAAAGCCCTTGTCAGCTTTTTTCCAGTGAATGAAATTAGCATCAGGCTGATAATAGTCGTGGCTGGTTCGCACGATGACAGCACCGTCCGCATCGATACCGATCTGTTGGATACTTGCCGGAACACCGTCTTTGTCTTGCAGTTGTTCTATGATTTCGCCGCGCGGGGTCAGCAGCAGAATAGTATGTCTCATGGCGACAATAAACGTGTCGTTAAACAGCACGGCTCCGAGCAACTGTCTGTAGCTGCCTTCAATCTCCCTGCGATTGAGGTAAAGGTGTTCACCCATCAAGGTAAGGTGCCGATCACCGGCCAGGAAACTCTGCATGCTGTCCGGTGCCCTGATGCCATACCAGTCCAGCAGCCAATCGCTTTTTATATGATCACTGTCGAACTGGAAGTCTTCGGTATGATTGAGCAACAGTCCGGTAGCGGCGACAATCAGCACGATTACAGCTGCGCTGACACCCATGTATCGATGCCATACGTAGAAGGAACTCAGTTTGAAGCGTTGTTTTCTACGGTGATGGC
>CAMYOI010000617.1 GCA_947259955.1 uncultured Gammaproteobacteria bacterium | reverse complement strand
AATCGGTCAGGTCACCGCTGACGTAGGCAACGCCCTGGCTCATGTCGAGGTCGCCCTTCGAAAACAGCGGCAGACTCAGGTAATTCACCTGGGCCGCTGTAATAGCGCCCGGCTGGAACACGTTGTACGGTATGCAGCTTGGGTCGGTACCGCTGAGGGCCGAGGCGCATACGGCATTGCCGTTGCCATCGTCGACAATATCCAAGGCCTTGATGATGTTCGAAATCGACAGGTCGTTGTTATAGACCTCGGTGTAGTTCAGGCGGGAGAAGTTGATGAATGCATCAAAGTTCCAGTTGTCGCCGATATCGCCACGAACACCCACGAGCGTGCGGGACGAGTTGTGCTGCAAATCATCAAAACGCGGCCCGCCTTCAACGTTGCGCTTACCAACGTAGATAGGCACACGATCCGTCGTATTCACACAACCGAGTGCACCGAATTGCTGTGCCGACAGCAGCGGATTGTTGCAGCCCAGGTCGATGTTATTGAAGAACGTTCCTGACTGTGCGATCTGTGCCAGGCTGCGGTCGTCCATGAACTGGAACTCCGCGTACGCTTCAACGCCGTCCTGGATTTCGTACTTGGCGAACAGTCCACCCGTGTAACGCTCGTCCGGACGCTGGAAGTAGTTCAGCGGGCCGTAGTTGTAATTGTCGGTACGCGGAACGAAGTCGCCGGTCGCCGGATCCAGTGTCAGGTCGATCGGGTTGACCGCTGCGAAATCCCGGAACGACCCGTTAGGCGTCGTAGAGGAACCCGAACAGGTATTCGAGTTGCCAAGCGCACAGGCGCTGTAGTCGCGCTCGGAGTGACGTATCGACGAGATATCGCGGTAACCCAGGTAACCGGTCACGTTGCCGCGGCCATCGCCCGAGTTGACGCCGACGATCAGGCTGATGTTGGTCGTGTTGCCGTCCTGCGGACTGCCGGGCGCCTGGTCAAAACCAGCGGCGGCGATCGCATTTTGCGCGGTTCCGTTGTCGTTCTTGTGCTGGTAGCCGGAAACCTGGTAGTCCAGCTGGAAGCCTTCGAAGTCGTCTTTCATGATGAAGTTGACGACGCCGGAAACAGCATCCGAACCGTAGGTCGATGATGCGCCGCCGGTCAGCAGCTCTACGCGTTCGACGAGGTTACCCGGAATCTGGTTGACGTCGGGCGCCAGCGCGAATTGATCACCAAAGCCCATGCGGTGGCCGTTCACCAGAACCAACGTGCGGTTCGACCCCAGGCCGCGCAGATCCAGTGTTGCCGTACCGGTGGAACCGTTCGAATCCGTGCTGGTGAATTCTGGCACCACCTGGGGCAGATCATTAACCAGGTCTTTCAATCCTAGCGCCTTTGATCCGTGGCCCCATTCCAGAGATTTCCGCGACTTCAATACTTCACCGTTTTCAATATCGACCAGATAAACAATTACATCCACTTGTTGTTTCTATAACTAGATTGCATTTCACCGGCATGATTTGGAAGCATTATTTCACCGAGGAACGGGTGTGGCCGGTGGTGTAGAGAGGTCAGCATAAAGGGGTGGGTTTCCCAGTTGTTTCACCGGCGGGCATAGGATCGGCGAGTCGGGCACAATAGCCAACGTGTAAATAACGAGAGGCCCGCCACGGTTCACGCCGTGCGGGCCCATGGCCGGTGCAAATTCGCTTTGAATGCAACCTTACCGGCGAGGAGTACGTTACCCAAAAGGCCTGGCGCAATGCAAGTCTGACGCACTGTCCGTTGCACCCTGAGGGTGGCTGCGGGTTTAAGCGCCACAGTACTTATAAGCGTCTCTCCCCGTCCGGAACCCGCATAGCCCGCTGGTACTGTCGGCAAGGACATTGCACGTTCAGTCTGTTGCCGGACTGTCTGGCGGCGCGTCTGCCGGGCACTTTGGCCGAAGTGGAAGCAGTCGTCGGTAGCGTCGAGCAGGCCCGGAGTCTGGAGGCGGCGTGCGTGGATCTGCGTCTGGAAATCGAGTTGCCGGGTGTACTGCGCTGGGTGCGCCGGCGCGTTCAGGCCATTCATGCGTCATTGACTACGCTCAAGGGGTTGATGCCTGAGCGCTTTGCCGGGTGCGAGCCCATGCTGGGCGCCTTCGCCGAGCATCTTGGCGTTGACGGCGTGCTGCCGGTATTGCGGCGAATCGCCGCCCCTTACCTGCTGTCACTGCCCGCGCCCCTCGGATTCAGGCCCCTGCATCCGCGAGGTGGTGAACAAGATCGGTCTCAGCAACAGCCGGCGGGACCGGACCCACCGGTGTTGTTCGTATAGCTTCCCGTAGCACAGTCAATCTTGTGTCATCCGAGGAGTGAAAACCGATGAACGATTCCGATTTCGACCATCGTCAGGCGGTGGCACTGTTCCGCTACGGGCTCATTGCCGATCTGGTACGCCTGAAACCAGGTTCGAAGGGGCTGCATGCCAAGATCGCCGACAAGGCCGCCGGGGAATACACCATTCCCGGCACGACCCGAACCCGGGTGGCTGCCGAGACCTTCCGGGACTGGCTCAAACGCTACCGCCGTGGGGGCTTCAATGCCTTGTTGCCCAAACCCCGTGCCGATCGGGGCCAGTCACGCTCACTGCCGGCTGCAGTCGTCGATGCCCTGCTCGGGACCAAGGAAGGCAATCCCGCGCAAACACCCCGAAGTCCCGGCAGATCTTCCCCTGCCGGCTTCCACCGTCCACCGCCTGCTCGCCCGTCACGGCTTGATGGACAAAACCGGGGACAACAGCGGTGATACCGATCGCCGCCGTTTCGCCTTTCGCCAGGCCGGCGAGCTGTGGATGAGCGATGTCATGCACGGACCCAGCGTGTTCATCAAAGGCCGTACCAAACGCAAGACCTATCTGATCGCTTTGCTCGACGATGCCACCCGCGTGATTCCCTATTGCGCCTTCGCATTGGCGGAAAATACCCGCACCTTCCTGCCGGTGCTCAAGCAGGCCCTGCTGCGCCGCGGACTGCCAGCTCGGTTGTACGTCGACAACGGTGCCCATTACCGCTCCCAGCATCTGGCCCTGGTGTGTGCAAAGCTGGGCATCGCGCTCATCCATGCCCGGCCTTATCGACCTCAGGGAAAAGGAAAAATCGAGCGCTGGTTCAAAACTGCACGCGCCCAGCTGCTCACCCGGTTGAACGAAGAGGACACCGCCAGTCTCGCCGCATTGAATCGGCGCCTGTGGGCATGGGTCGAGGGAGAATACCACCAAGCACCCCATCGCGGACTGGATGGCATGACTCCACTGCAACAGTGGGCACAGACCGGCGAGGCAGTGCGCTTCCCTGAGCCCGACCTGGATCTCGACGACCTGTTCCTGTTCGAAGCCCAGCGCAAAGTACAAAAAGACCGCACCATCAGCCTCAACGGCATCGTCTACGAGGTCGATGCCGCCCTGGTCGGCGAAAAAGTGACCCTGCGCTTCGATCCCGCCACCGCACCCGAGCGCCCCATACAGGTCTACCACAAAGGCAAACCGATCGAACTGGCCAAACCAGTCGAAACCTACGCCAATTGCTTCGTCAAACGTAACCGCCCAGCCTGGACCCTGAACACCGACAACCCCGCCCCAGAGCCACCCCCCTCAGGCCTGAAACTGCGCACACTACCCGATGAACCTGAGGAGGAACACTGATGTATCGCAAACACTTCACCTTCACCACCTTCCCCTTCGGCCTGACACCCGAACCCGAAGACCTGTTCGCTTCTTCAACCCTGGCCGAGGCCGAAGTACGCCTGAAACATCTGCTGGAGCTACGCGCCATCGGCCTGGTCACCGGTGAAGCCGGATCCGGAAAAACCACAGTCTGCCGCAAAGTCGCTTCCGCACTGCACCCGGGCCTGTATCGCGTCTTCTATGTCCCCCTGTCCACCGGCAACGTCATGGATATGTACAAATCCATCGGCTGGGAACTGGGACTGCCCACCGAGCGCTCGCGCGCATCTGCCTTCCGCGTCATCCGCACCGAAATCTCACGTCTCACCCTGGAGGCCAAACAACGTCCAGTACTCATCATCGATGAGGCTCACCACCTCAGAAACGACGTGCTCGAGGATCTGCGACTGCTCACCAACTACCGCATGGACTCCGACAACCGCCTGTGCCTGCTGCTGGTCGGACTCACCGAACTGCGCCGGCGCCTGGCCATGGCCGTGCATGAATCCCTGGCACAGCGCATCATCGTCCGCTACCACCTCGCCGGCCTCAAACGCGAAGAACTGCCCCAATACTTGACACACCGCCTGCGCCTCGCCGGCTGCGAACTGCCTCTGTTCGAGCCAACAGCCATCGAAGCTTTGTTCCAGGCCACCCAGGGCATGCCCCGCAACGTCAACCGCCTCGCTCACTATGCTCTGACCAGCGCCGCTATCGACAAGGCCCGCACCGTCACCACCGAGCATGTCCAGACCGCTCGCGAGGAAATCACTCCATGAGTACGCTGTCAGCGCATTTTACCCTGCCCTTACCTGACCATTGGACTCCAGAACAGGCCCTCGTCGTCTACGAACTCCTCAACGACCTGGCCGAGACCATCTGGAATCGCTATGAAATCCCACTGATCGAACTGCTCACCTGTGAACTCGAACAGGACAACACCTCACAACTCGATCTGTTCGACTTCAACGATCCAATCCCGTTCTGAACCCATTGCGGGCGACTACCGCCTGCCGCTGTCGCACCATCGTTCCAACCCATCGCACCGCATCGCCCGCCGACTCTTCGCCTCCGACCTCGGGTGCCCCTTGCCCGGATTACTCCGTCTCCCAACTCTATCCCACCGGGGGTTCCAATGTGGGAACGTACGCCGCATCCAACGCAAAATTTATTGAGAAATTGACGGTGAAATAAACTGAGAGACAACAAACACTAGTACCCGATGCTCGACTATAGGCGTAGCCAGTACTGTTTCGATCTCCTGAGAACCACTGAC